>JAJRPY010000008.1 GCA_024280535.1 Gammaproteobacteria bacterium
CCGATTGCCCGATTGATAATTAATATCGTCAATATAAGGCAATAACAAACTATCTTGCAAAGTTTGATTGCCTGCACGCCTCATAATCGGGCGCTTAGTGATCAGCGTTCCTTCTTTGGATAAATATTTATAAAAACTCTGGCTCCCTTGTAAAGACAAAATACTCACCTTAAATCCCAGTCGCTCCATAACGTCAACAAAAGAAGATTCTTGCAGATTAAGTGAGTGATGAGTTCTCGTCATTCTGGTAAAAATACACAGTATTGATGCTGCGGTAAACGTATCGCAAGACGAGGCATGTTTAAAATTAACCAGATTGGAGAGTGAAGCTAACCGTGGCGTTGTATGACGTTGGTAACCATTAATCCCCCAATTCATTGCCCTTGCCGTTTCCCCCAATACGAAAACCACGTTTAAATCTTGAATACGCTTGTCTAGCGTAACCTCAGCTCCCTCCGATAGATTTTTAATTGCCTGTATGGAACGCTCGTACGACAAATGAGAATGATATCCCCTATCTACAAAGAAAAACGTATTGAGCGGCTCAAAATATTGCAAAGGCAAGGATAATGCAGCATTTCTGATAGACCCTGTAGGATGTTCACGCATACCTAACATCATAACGAGCGCATAACCCAAGGCAATACCACTTAAAATAAGCACTAAACTCTTGCCAATAAACGGAAAAAATGCAACCCTCTTAAACTTAACCTTAAACAATATAAAACTGGGCAACACATAAGTAACCAACAGCCAAACCAGCAATTGAATACTCAATAATTCATACATTAAACCAGCATTCGTTTCAAACGCACTAAAAACAATATTTTCGTTAATATAAATATGATAAAAATAAGCAAAATATAGGGTAACCGAGGTTATTAACAATAACACACTGCTAATAATTTTGTAAATAAACGACCCTAAAAAAGCAAGAAAAACCAACAATAGAAAAAACACCACCCAAGAAAAACTACCGTACATCAAGGCAACACTGGTATTCTCATGGGAAAATATATTTAATAAATAAACATAGGTGGCAATAAAAAATGATGCGTGAAAAATAGTCACTGTTTTGGGGTGTTTAAATACTTGAGCAAAACCAAAGCGTTTTGCTTCAAGCCCTCCTGATTATAAATAGTTTGGTGTAAATCACCTTGAAAGTCCCTAAAATTCATTACTACGCCCAATCTAAATCTTCCAAATACACTGCTATCACACCACGCCATTTAATAACCGCCTAATGATACCCTAAATTATTTTTTATCTACACCCAACTGAATCACCCTATCAATTCTAACCCAACTTATCCGCAACAACACCGTCAACACGTTATAATATGCGCGAAATCAAACTATGGAAGTCGGCGAAACTCCGACACTGTCCTCGCAACGGTAATTGCAATCGCATCAGTCCGATACATAATTTGAGCCATTAATTTCACGAAGGATGATTATGAATATAAAACAACTCTCACTAGCTGCTGGTGTTTCAGCGCTGACATTTGCCACCACAGTTCATGCGGTTTTGGGGCCAATTCCAATTTATTTAAACGCCGAATATCGCACGGA
This sequence comes from Gammaproteobacteria bacterium, assembly GCA_024280535.1. Taxonomy (GTDB): domain Bacteria; phylum Pseudomonadota; class Gammaproteobacteria; order PS1; family Pseudothioglobaceae; genus Thioglobus_A. Next base: position 1,572 of record JAJRPY010000008.1, read on the forward strand.
TCATCCGCTGATTGGCTCAATTTCCTCAACACTGACCTTTAGTGCCGAGGATATCAAAGCCACTGGTGCTAATACTTTTTTAGATTTTTTAGCCACCATACCCAGTGTTGCTTTGTCTAATTCACAAGGCAATGTGCCTGCTATTTTTATGCGGGGTGGCAATTCAGACCATACGTTGGTTTTGGTTGATGGTGTTAGTGTTAATAGTGTTGGTTCGCTCAATGGTGCGGTTGAACATGGATTAACCACTATCGCACTGAATGATATTGAAAAAGTTGAAATTATCAAGGGTGCTGGTTCGGTGTTGTATGGCTCGTCTGCCATTGCTGGCGTGATTTCGATCACCACCAAAAAAGGCGCTAATGGAGAAAGTGCCAACATCAGCAGCAAATTTGGCACGCACAATACTAGAATTTACAATTTATCAGCCAGTGAGGGCAATCAAGATGGCTTTGCCCGCTTCACTCATAATCAATATAGCACCGATGGTATCAATGCACAAACTGGCGATACTGCTAATGAAAAAGATGGTATTAGTACTCAAACCACACAAATTAAAATTGGCAATCAACATTTTGATGCAAGCTATTTAGAAAGCAGCAATAAAACTGAATATGATGGCTGGAAAGGTCTAAATTCTGGAGAATTGGCGGATATTAAATTAAACAAGATAACTCTCAATGCCCATCAAAAAATTAACGATACTTGGAATACACGTCTAACACTCTCACAAATCAACAGTAGTAGCAATAGTGGTCCAAACGCTACTAAGATTGGCAATAAGTACAAAAGAACCAGTGGCATCTGGCTCAATGATATTAAGCTGGGCAATAGTTTATTAACCGTGGGTTTGTCAAAAGTTGATGATACCAACACCAGCCGTCCATTAACCCATAGTAGCCAAGATTTATTTACCAATTGGCAAAAAAACTTTGGCAATTTAGATATCAATACTGGGTTTCGTTACATCAAGCACAATAAATTTGGCAGTCACACTGTTTATGATCTAGGCTTTGGTCAACTATTAGGCGCTAATATCAGGCTAACAGCTAATTACAATACGGCTTTTCAAGCACCAATGCTCAAAGAAGAAAACCCTGGAACTCAAACAAACAATTTAAAACCAGAAACCGCAAAAAATATCAACATAGGCTTGCACAAAATCCATTCTTGGGGCAAGGTTGGTTTGTCATTATTTAACAGTAAAGAGAAAAATGTCATCAAATATACAGGGGGTTATCCAAATTCTACTTATATAAATGACGGTGAATACAGCACCAAAGGTGTTGAATTATCCATCAATGCCAACCTTGCTGGTTACACTATCGAGCTTGGGCATACTTACGCTAAAAGTAGTGTCAACAATAGTGCCAAACAACCTGCCAAACGACCAAAAAACATCAGCAATTTGTCCGTTAATAAGCGCTACGGCAAATTCAACTCAATCCTGCAAATAACTAGAAAGTCTTCTAGTTTAGATGGCTTTCCAATAACAACACTGCCAGGCTACACTTTGGTAAATGTATCAACCGATTTTGCATTAAACAAGCAGACAAAAATATCTGTTAATATTGACAATCTGCTTAACAAAAACTACACCATTGCCAAAGGCTACAATCAATTGGGCAGAACACTTAAAGTGGGGTTGGATTATAGTTTCTAAACGTACCCTGCTTTCATGGAGCAGTGGCAAAGATAGCGCTTACGCCTTATATTTATTAAAAAAAGACCCTGTCATTGAATTGGTGGGGCTTTTTACAACAGTTAATAAACGGTTTAAACGCATTGCCATGCACGGCGTTCGCATAGATTTACTCAAACAACAGGCGTTGCAAATTGGGCTACCTTTGCATATTATCGAACTGCCCTACCCTTGCAGCAACAAAGCCTACGAGGCAATTATGCAAACCTTCATCACCCGCATTCAAGCTGACAAAATTGATGCGGTGGCGTTCGGAGATTTGTTTTTAAAAGACATTCGCTATTATCGAATTAAGCAGCTGGAAAATACAGGCATTGGCGCCATTTTTCCATGCTGGGGAATTGATACCGATATTTTGGCACATCGTATTATTGACATTGGCATCAGGGCAAAATTGGTTTGTCTTGATGCCAAAAAATTAACCGCTGATTTTGCAGGGCGTGATTACGATAAAACACTACTAGACGAGCTACCAAAGCCTATCGACCCTTGCGGTGAAAATGGCGAGTTCCATTCGTTTGTGTATGACGCCCCCTTTTTTCAAAAACAGATTAAAATCAGCCAAGGGGAAACTGTTCACAGAGAGGGGTTTATCTTTACAGATTTTTTATGTCATAACAAGGAATTAGCGCAATGAAAAACATACTATTTTTAACACTAGCCATTATATTAATGATTGCCACCAGAGGGCATACTTCTTGGCTTTCTGTAGTGCATTTGCCCGATTTCACTTTGCCTGCCTTATTCATTGCTGGCGTCTATTTTCGCCACTTTTGGGTTGCCCTAACCCTCATCATATCAGCCGTAGCCATCGATAATTATGCCATTGTTCATCAAGGGGTTAGTGCCAATTGTATCACTCCTGCCTATTCATTTTTACCGCTGACTTATTACGCGGTGTTTTATTTTTCTAAACACTTAACGGCATTAAAAATTGACCCATCACTGATTAAAAACAGTGCCATTATCATTGCCATTACCCTCTCACAATGGTTTCTAGCCACACTTAGTTACTATTTATTTACCAACACATTTGCCGAAAAAGGGTTTGACGGTTTTGGAGAATATGTGGCAACTTGGAGTGTGGTAGAAATTCCACCAACGCTCTCTTTTATTATTGTGACCATGGTAGTAATGTCGTTAATCCCACAACTTGAGACGGAAAAATCCCTTGCCTAAAAATTACCAGCAGCGTATGGCAGCTAAAAAATCTCATATTGACCAGCGTATTCTTGAGGCGAATATTGATAAAAATCTCATCGTTTTACTAACTGGCAACGGCAAAGGAAAATCGTCATCTGCCCTTGGTATGGTTTGTCGCTCGCTAGGGTATAACAAAAAAATTGCCATTGTAAAATTTTTAAAAGGCCTGCAGGAAACTGGCGAAGATGCTTTTTTAGCCCAGCAGCCCAACATCCAAACGGTTTTTATGAAAACCGGCTTTACTTGGGACACTCAAGATAAGGCATATGACACAAAAATGGCCATTGAGACTTGGGACGCTGCCAAAAAATTCCTCAGTGATGACAGTATCGATTTGGTAGTATTGGACGAACTCACCTACATGCTGAACTACCGATACCTAGATGAGCCAGCAATTCTTGATACGCTCAATAACCGCCCCCAAACTCAACACGTGATTATTACCGGACGCGCCGCCTCAAAAGGGCTAATCGATATTGCCGATACCGTGAGCGACATAAAAGATACTAAACACGCTTTTAGGGCCAACATCAAAGCGCAACAAGGGGTGGATTTTTAAATTTTATCCCTTGGTACAAACGTCAGCACAGTGGCGTTAATACAATATCTTGGCTGACCATCTGGCCCATCGTCAAACACATGACCTAAATGAATATCGGTACTAACTGAGCGAATTTCAGTGCGCGTCATACCAAAACTATTGTCTGCTTTTTCGTACACTTCACCCTCTACCGGCTTGGTAAAAGACAACCAGCCAGATTTTGAATTAAACCGATCGCGGGTATCAAACAACGCCCTGCCTGACAAGGTGTCCACAAATACACCATCAGGTGTATTTTTAAAAATATCATATTGCTTGCAAAAACGCCCATCCGTGCCTTTATTAAACGCCACATTAAAAGATTCTGAGGATTTACCCAATTTAAACTCACCTAGCGCTTTATAAAATTCATTAGGACTCATATAGCCTTGTTTTGCCCAAACTTCCTTACCCTCTTTAATAAAGAAAATTGTCGGCGTTGCCCAAGTCGGTGTTTTTAACTCAAAGCCTTGTAAGGCAGAGGCAGGCACACTTCTAAGCGGTATATCACCCTGATATTTAGAACTCACTGTTTTCTCAAATTGCAAACAATACAAGCAAGAGCCCTTATCTTCAGCCTCAATCACCAATATTTCCATCCC
>JAJRPY010000009.1 GCA_024280535.1 Gammaproteobacteria bacterium
ATCAGAGCGCTTGGCACGTAAATAACGCCCCGCTAGCAAAAATTCAAAGCGTGAAAAAGGTCTTGTTTTGATGTTTTTTATTGTGGCGCTATTGCTCAAACCTTATCCAATCTTTGTGGCTCAATTAAATTTTTGGTGTGTGAAACTACTTCGCTAATCTTGATATTCTCACGCTCGCTTGTTTTGCGGTTTTTTAATTCTGCTTCACCAGATTTAATACCACGAGGCCCAATCACAATTTGATAGGGAATACCTATTAAATCGGCATTAGCAAATTTAGCCCCAGCGCCAACATCTCTATCATCATAAAGCACATCAATATTGCTAGCTTTTAGTTGTCTATATAAGTCATCACAAGTTGCATCGCACGCATCATCTCCCTTGCGAAGATTGATTAAAATCACCTCAAATGGCGCAACAGGAACAGGCCAAATAATACCATTTTCATCGTGATGCGCTTCAATAATTGCTGGCACAATTCTTGTAAGACCAATGCCGTGAGAGCCCATATGTACCGCAACTTCTTGCCCCTGAGCATTGGTAACATTTGCCCCCATTGGCTTTGAATATTTATCACCAAAATAAAACACCTGCCCAACTTCAATACCACGAGCTAAAATGCGTTTATCGCTAGGCACGGCTTTTTCAAACTCTTCTTTGCTTGTTACATCTTCAGTTGCCGCAAAAAGCGAAGTCCAATCAGCAACAATGCCAGATAAATCACTATCATAATCAACATCTTTGCTTGGGATTTCTTTATCTAGCATATCAGAATGGCAAAATACTTCACTCTCGCCCGTATCAGCTAACACAATAAATTCATGACTAAGATCGCCGCCTATAGGCCCTGTTGCAGCACGCATTGGAATTGCTGGAATGCCAAGCCGATAAAAAGTGCGTAAATATGCAACCAACATTCTATTGTAAGATGCAACCGCCCCTTCTTTATCAAGATCAAAAGTATAGGCATCTTTCATTAAAAATTCACGTGAGCGCATAGTGCCAAAACGAGGGCGAATTTCATCACGAAATTTCCATTGAATATGGTATAGGTTTAGCGGTAAATCCTTATAAGATTTTACTGAAGAGCGAAAAATATCGCATATCATTTCTTCATTAGTTGGCCCATAAAGCAGATCTCTATCTTGCCTATCTTTTATGCGCAACATTTCTTTGCCAAAGGCATCATAGCGTCCGCTTTCACGCCATAAATCAGCTGATTGCAAAGTTGGCATTAACAATTCAAGCGCCCCTGCCCTATTTTGCTCTTGCTCAATTATCGCTTGTACTTTACGCAACACTTTATAACCAAAAGGCAACCAAGAATAAGAGCCTGCGGCTTGTTGTTTAATCATGCCAGCACGCAACATTAAACGGTGCGAAACAATTTCTGCTTCTTTTGGTGTTTCTTTAAGAGTGGGTAAAAAATAATTTGATAGGCGCATAGGTTCTCCAAAAAAATAATCGACTCATTAAAATACTTGATAGGTCATGTTTGTAAAGGTCAAGTTATTCGTTGCAACAATCCACCTATCAATGTCATTGCGGGCTTGACCCGCAATCCAGTAAACTCATTAGTTGGCACAATCAACAACTATAAATAGAAACTGCCCCATCTATAAAATCCTTATCATTGATATGTACTGATAACGCAAATGGATTGCGGGTCAAGCCCGCAATGACGTTGGAGTAAAACCAAAAGATACGATAAGAAAAGCGATTAAATTACATGGACAAACACATAAACGTTAGGCTTGCGACCCCAATAATTCCTGACCTCACTTCTTGTGGCTTTTGTTATGGCCGCCTGCAGCTTAACATCATTTGAGCGTTTTTTTTGTGGCATTGAAGCAATTACGCCAATAATGGCTTTTTCAATAATCACTTCAAGACTATCCTCATAATTTTCATCAGGCTTAGGCACGCCTGTAATTTGAATATCAGGCCCTGAAATAATTTCGCCATGCCGATTAACGCAAAGACTGACATTTACTAAACCACCAAATGATAATTTCTTTCGCCCAGAAACACCGCTTTCTCTTGGAGTACATAATATATTACCATCGAGATAAAGCTCGCCAACCGCAATTTCAGCAACTAAATGTTCGCTATTTGGGAATAATTTCACCATATCGCCATTACGAATAGAGAAAACCTGTTTTATGCCCTCAGATTTGCCAAGTTTTGCGTGCGCTTCAAGGTGCATTGCTTCGCCATGTACGGGAATTAAAATGTCAGGCTTTACCCAATCATAGAGGTTCTTAAGTTCGCCAATACGTGGATGGCCCGAAACATGCACCAATTCATCATCATTGGTTATCAACTTAACACCCTTATCAATCAACTGATTTTGAATGTCGATTACTTCTCTTTCATTTCCCGGAATTGCCCAAGATGAAAAAATCATCATATCACCAGCATTAAGTTCGATAGCTGGATGCACGCCCCTTGCAATGCGAGAAACTGCCGCTCTTTGTTCGCCTTGCGAGCCAGTGCAAATAAGCACCAACTTATTGCGTGGTAAGTGCAAATAGGCATCTTGATCTAAAAATGGCTCAATCCCCTCAAGCATTCCTAATTCACGTGCAATAGTTGTTACTCGGTGTAGCGATAGGCCAGAAAGCACCACTTGGCGTTTTGCTTTTTTTGCGGCACGAGCAATAGAAATAATGCGTCCAATATTTGAGGCAAAAGTTGTAACCGCTACTCGATGTTTGGCGCTTTTAATTATTCTTTCAAGGTTTTTAGCCACGTCTTTTTCAGAAGCACTAATTCCTTCTTTCTTGGCGTTTGTACTATCGCAAATCAGCGCTAATGGGAGTTTGTGATCACCTATTTTTTGCAAGCGCTTTTCATCGGTTGGAGGTGAGCCAACGGGGTGCGGATCAAGTTTCCAATCTCCCGTATGAAGTGCTTGTCCGATTGGAGTTTTTATTAGGATTGAATTACATTCAGGAATTGAGTGCGCCATATTTATTGCTTCAATAGTAAATGGCCCCAGATTAAATGGTTTACCTTGCACCATTTCTCTAATATCAAGATTTGCATCAATATTATTACCAAGCCGTTTAGCCTTAATCATTGCTTTGGTAAAAGGCGTTGCATAAACAGGACTATCAAAACTTGGCCATAAATCAAGCGCTGCACCATAATGATCTTCGTGGCTATGGGTTAAAATTAAGCCAAGCACATTTTCCGCTTCATCTTCTAAAAAACTAGGGTCGGCCATTATTAACTCAATGCCGGGTTGATTTGGCCCGCCAAATGTTACGCCGCAATCTAACACAATCCACTTGCGGTTATTTTCAGGACCAAAGCCATAAGCTGCCATGTTCATGCCAATTTCGCCAACCCCACCGAAGGGCACAAATACTAACTCATCCTGATATTTATTCGCCATTATTTTCCCTTTTATTAGTTGTAGCGCCTAATTGCATATCTCCAGCACTTATATATTGTTTTTCGCCATTTGCTAATTTTATTA
>JAJRPY010000010.1 GCA_024280535.1 Gammaproteobacteria bacterium
GCCTCTTTAAAGCATACCGCCTTGGCAGCGATAACATGCATCAACGGGCCACCCTGAGTGCCGGGGAAAATCGCAGAATTGAGTTTCTTCTCAATCGCCTCATTCGCCTTTGCCAAAATCAAACCACCACGTGGGCCACGCAAGGTTTTATGCGTTGTTGTGGTGGTAACATCGGCAATGGCCACTGGAGAAGGATACTCGCCCGCTGCAACTAAGCCTGCCACATGTGCCATATCCACCATAAAATAAGCACCAACTTCATCAGCAATATCCCTAAATTTCTGCCAATCCACCACGCGTGAATACGCCGAAAAACCGGCAATAATCATTTTCGGCTTATGCTCTTTGGCCAGCGCTTCAACCTGTGCATAATCGATTTCACCCGTTGCTGCATCTAAGCCATATTGAATGGCATTAAAATTCTTGCCCGAAAAAGACGGCTTAGCGCCATGGGTTAAATGCCCACCATGCGCCAAACTCATACCCAAAATGGTATCCCCTGGCACCAGCAACGCCTGAAAAACTGCTGCGTTTGCCTGCGAACCAGAATGCGGCTGAACATTTGCATAATCCGCACCAAACAACGCCTTAGCGCGCTCAATGGCTAATAATTCCACCACATCCACATGCTCACAACCGCCGTAATAACGCTTATTTGGATAGCCCTCGGCGTATTTGTTGGTCAGCTGAGAGCCTTGCGCTTCCATCACCGCAGGTGAGGTGTAATTTTCGCTAGCAATGAGCTCAATATGCGCCTCTTGACGCGCGACTTCGCTGGCAATGGCGTTGGCAATGTCCGCATCGACAACGGCTAAAGTTTTTGATTGGTCAAACATAATTCTCCTGAGGTTTTTTTAAAGATAATTGACAGTGATTTTAGCTTATTTTAAATCAACAACTAAGCTTTTCTTGCCTGTTTAATTTGCTGATAGGCGGCGTTAATTTCCTGAGTTTTTTGGGTAGCCAAACGCATCATTTCTTCTGGCAACCCCTTGGCGACCAGTTTATCCGGATGATGCTGGCTCATCAAACGACGATACGCACGCTTCATCTGTGCATCCGTTGCCGATGCTGAAATACCCAACACCCGATACGCATCATCAATACTAGCAGCACTTTGAGGGGCATTGCCCGCCTGAGCACCAAGCCGATCAATCAACTGATCAACATACTCCTCGACAAAACCCAACTGCTGCGCCATATAATAAAGTGCCTTTTTTTCAGCAGTGTGCAATACGCCATCCGCCAGCGCAGTGGCAGTCAAAATCTCCAAAAACATTTGCAATAAATGACGACGACGATGGCACTCACGGCGAAATTGCGCCAAAATATCTGCTATCGGAAAATCTGCCTGCTTGCCCTGATTAAACAAAGCGATCGCCGCCTTTCTCTGCTCGGGCAACAGGCGCATATTTGACATCAACCCTTCAACCATCGATATTTCAGCGCTTGAAACCTTGCCATCGGCTTTGGCCAGATAGCCCATCAATGAAAAAGTAGCACTAAAAAAAGCCGCTTGCGTGCGCTCCGTATCCCCAATATTAAGCCGCCCTGCACCCGCCAGACCTTGGTCAATTCGATGCCCGAACGTTGCCCCAATAATCGCACCCAGCGGGCCGCCCATCATAAAGCCAACACCGCCTGCTATTGCTTTTCCCCACCAGCTCATCGGCTTAACCTGCTCATTGAATTAAGCCGTGGCACTGAAAGGATTGGCGCAATTGTGCCCGCTTGAGTCGCGCGCATAACCTTGCTTAACCTACGATTACTGGAGGATACCTGCGATTGATAACGCCCTTGTTGATAGCTGGCACCCAGCGGATTGACGCCATTTTCATTCAATTTATTATTCATTTGTTGTCCTTATTGCTTATAAATTTTGCCGGTGTTGCTGATTTTTTCATATACGTGGAAATTTTACTCTTGCTGAAAATATTTTTATTGTTACACAAATAAAAAATATCTAAACATTAAAATCCCGCCACTAAAGCATCATTACTTTTTTTTAACCCATCAAAGCCACCTTAAGCAACCCCTAATCGCTGTTTTTTGTCTATGCGTTCAACATCAACAAAATGAGGCAAGCGTTTAGGCATCAGCCAGCACCCTAAGGCAGATAATAAAAAATCCACATAAATGCGGATTTTTTTTGATGCTTATTAACTAAACAATTATGGGCGCTTAGGGGTTTCGTAAGGTACTTCCTTTTGCACTTCGCTCCATTCGGTGGTGTAACCGACGTGAAATCCTGGTGCTACTTCACCATCTGCATTTCTATTTTGAGATGTGGTTACTTGGTGTTTGCCAGCTTGACCTACTGTGCCTGTAGGAACCTTAGGTCTTTGCATTTGTCCGCTCATATTCTACTCCTAAAAAATCTTAAAATATCCGCTGTAAGAAGTTACAACTTAAAAATACTTTAATTTAAATATTTAATTGCACTAATTATACAGAAAATATCTAGCAATTTTTGAATTTTTTTTACGTTAAAATTAGTTTTATTGGCAAACAGGGCAATTAGCATCTTTGCTAATAGTCACCGTTCTAAAGCTACAATCAAGTGCATCTATTATCATTAATTTCCCCACTAACTGCTCACCCAAATTTAACGCCACTTTAATGGCTTGTAACGCTTGCATGGTGCCCAACATACCCGCAACAGGCGCCAAAATTCCGTTATCAGTGCAGTTGTTATTATCAGTACCCTCTTTCGGATACAAGCACTGGTAGCAAGGCTGATTAGCCTCATATCCTTTAAAAACACTCAACTGACCTTCCAAGCGAATCACTGCGGCAGACACTAAAGGTTTTTTTAATGCCACGCAAGCTTGATTAATCTTAAATCGTGTTTCAAAATTATCAGTACCATCCAATACAATATCAGACAACCCCACCCATTTAGACAAGTTGCCTTCATCAAGGTCACTCACACAGGTAATTTTAATCGTAGGATTAATTGCCTGCATTGTCTCTTTTGCTGAATCGACTTTTAGCCTGCCAATATCATTCGTATAATGAATCACTTGGCGCTGTAAATTAGACAATTCCACCGTATCAAAATCAGCAATAATCAAATGCCCCACCCCCGCAGCAGCCAAATACAACGCAGCTGGCGCACCAAGCCCACCCATTCCAATCAACAACATAGTAGAGCCAAGCAACGCCTCTTGGCCTTCTATACCCACCTCGGGTAGCATTATTTGTCGGGAATATCTAAGTAGTTGTTGGTCATTCATGGTGCTATTTTATGAGATTTCTACCCAAGGAAGGATTAATTTTAAGCATGGCGAATAGGCTACTTTTTATCTGGCATTCTTAATCATTTTGATACGGGTGTGTTGGTTTTTTTAGTTAAGATAAAACAGGTGTTATAATTGCCTTAAATATAAGTAGGACTAGCCATGCTAGAAAAAAAGTAGCTTGTTTCTATTAATTTAACTACAACCTTCTTTTTTGTAAAGGAGGCTTGTTAAGATTAAACTCTAACAAGAAAAAAAGAAAATTACTGCCCAGAACGAACTAAACGCACTTTATAACTACTGCCAAGATCGTCGTGGCCATCAGATCCGTAACCGAAATACAGTAACCACGCATTGCTAAAAATGTTAGAGCGAGGCGAGGACGACCAAAGTCTGTCAATAGGTGTATTTGGAAATATAGCTTGATTAATGCTAGGATTATAACAATTATAAGCCGCAAGTGAACGCAATTCTTTAATATTGGGTAGGCGCCAATCGTGATGCTTTGCAAAACCTGAGCCTGAATTTAAGCCAAGTGGTATTTGCAGTGCCTCTTGCCAAGTATATGCTGAGGCTGTGCCCGTGGCACAATCACTAGCACTCAAGCCTTCTACGCATTGCTTCCACATAAGTCCTGTGGTTTTATCGGCGATGGTACCATTGTTATGATTAACATAGCGACTATCAGCCCAATCGTTAGTTATGTAATCTCGACAAGTTTGGGCGTTTACTAAGCCTGCCAAGAAAGTTAAAGCTAAAAAGAGTGATGTTTTCATGATTTTTTTCCTATGGTTAAAAAAAATAATATGTTACGATTATTATTAGCATTGCCGTTATTAAAATTCAGTCTCCACACACTAGACGAAGACGAGCAAAACTTATTGGTAGTTTTCTTACTACTTAACTCGCGCACAAATATCCTTAGTATTTTTAAGTAATTTACTTGCTTTAAAAAACCAACTGTTGTCAATTGGCGGGTAAGAAGCACAGTGATAAACGCACACTGAGGAAAATGGCACACTGTATTCTCCATCTTTACAACTAAACGACTGGCATCACGATAAACGGGAAATCTATTTTGATAGTGCATTGCTTTTATTAATCCATCATATAAAAAATAAAAAA
>JAJRPY010000011.1 GCA_024280535.1 Gammaproteobacteria bacterium
AGTGGAGGAGACAAAGGAATTGTGCAACTTTGGGATAGAAAAACCCAGCAATTGATTGGTTCGCCTTTGCAGGGATATGGCGGTTCAGTTCATTCAGTTTCAATTAGTGCAGATAGTCGTTTTATTGTCAGTGGCGAGTTTGATGGTTTTGTGAGACTTTGGGATAGGAAAACCCAGCAATTGATTGGTTCGCCTTTGCAAGGATATGGCGGTTCAGTTCATTCAGTTTCAATTAGTACAGATAGTCGTTTTATTGTCAGTGGCGGGTTTGATGGAACTGTGCGGATTTGGGATAGAAAAACCCAACAATGCTTAGCCATCCAATACGCTTTAGAGAATGGCAGTTATTTCTGCACCGATGGCAATCACCAAGCCACACAATGGAACCCAGATGATTGGGATAAACTATACGCCACGGGCAAAGACGAAAAGGGCGAAACTGTTATTTTATCCCCTAGTGAATTTGCTGATTATGAGTTAGGGCACCGTCGCTAAAAACGCTCTTTAAGGCGAAACCAAGTAACGCATAAGCGCCACGCCTATGCCTGCTGCTGCTAAAGATAGCAGAACATTGAGTGCAATATTTAAACTAGCCTGCCCATAATGCCCCAGACTTATCATCTCAACTGACTCCCAAGAAAAGGTTGACATGGTGGTTAAAGAGCCAGTTAATCCGATTAATAATATTAGTCTATATGCCTCATGCAGGGCAGCTTTTTCTAGGATGATGACCACCAAAATACCGGCCAAAAATGAGCCAATCACGTTTGCACTCAGGGTGCCGTAAGGGAATGTGGCGCCCATTGTTGCCTGCATAAACTGGGTTAAATAATAACGTACACTGGCGCCGATAGTGGCACCTACGCCAATCGCCAGAACAGTGGGTAAAAACGTCATAATGTACCTCGTATTTGTTTGATTTTTTCTGCAATTTTAATCTCTAGTCCGCGCTCAACGGGTGCATAGTAATGTTGCTCGCCTAGTGCTTGAGGGAAGTAGGTTTGACCGTAACTAATGCCATCTGCCTCATCATGTGCATATCGATAGCCTTGTCCATAGCCTAACTCGCTCATTAACTCGGTTGGGGCATTGCATAAATGCTTTGGCACGGGCAAATCTGGTGTTTGCTTGGCATCACTCATGGCTTGGTTAAAAGCCTTGTAAACGGCATTAGATTTTGGGGCAACGGCACAATACACGGCTGCTTGTGCAATGGCTCGATTGCCCTCTTTATCGCCCAAACGCTCATATACTTGCCAAGCGTTTAGGGTGATTTCCAACGCTCTGGGGTCGGCGTTGCCAATGTCTTCTGAGGCAATGGCAAGCAAGCGTCTGGCAATGGTTTTGGGGTCGCAACCGCCCACCAACATTCGCGCCATCCAATACAATGCAGCGTCGGCAGAGGAGCCGCGCACAGATTTATGAAATGCGGACAATTGCTGATAGAATATATCGCCACCTTTGTCAAAACTGGCGACCTTGTCTTGTAAAAATTGGGCAATATTTTGTGCATCTGGCTGGCTTAATTTTGCTTGATCGATTTTTTCAATTATGTTGATTAATCGGCGCGCATCACCGCCACTGCTTGCCACAATCATTTCCTGAGTGGGCTGGTCTAATGTGAGTTTTAAATAATCAAGACTGCGCTGCAATATTTGCATCAATCCGGTGGCATCTAGCGCTTCCAGCACATATACACTCACGCGCGATAACAAGGCTCGGTTCAGCTCAAATGAGGGGTTTTCTGTTGTTGCACCAATTAGGGTAATTAAGCCCGTTTCAATATGTGGCAAAAAAGCATCTTGCTGTGCCTTGTTAAATCGATGAATTTCATCCACAAACAGCACAGTTGGCTGGCCTATATTTTGATATTTTTTGGCATTTTCAATCACGGCGCGTAATTCTTTAACCCCATCTAATACCGCACTCAACTGCACAAAATACCCCTCAACTTGGGCGCACATAATACGTGCCAAAGTGGTTTTGCCCACACCTGAAGGCCCCCATAAAATCATCGAATGCAATTGTTTGTTGTTGATTGCTTGTTTTAATGGGTGCGCATCGTTTAATAAATGTTGTTGTGCGCAAAAGGCCTCTAAATTATCGGGCCTTAGTATTTCTGCAAGTGGCTTCATAGGCCTATTTTAACGATATTCGACAAGCAGGGCTGCGTGCATTTTGCCAAAATAAGTACTGCTTTTAGTTTGAGTTGGCGTGCCAGTTTGATAGCTTGTTGGCTGCCCATTGACATCATAGCAGTGGCATAGGCATCTGCTAATAAGTTGCTCGGGTGGATGACACTGGCTGAAAACAAATCGCTATTGACTGGCAAACCCGTATGCGGATTGAGAATATGGGCATAACGCTGACCTTCCCAAATAAAATACTGGCGATAATTACCCGAAGTGGCAATGGATTCATCTGTTAATTTAATGCCCACTGGTGCCTGCCCAATCGGCGCTTCAATGCCAATATTCCAACTGCCTTTAACTTTAATCTCACCGCCAATTTCCAGCATAAAGCGCGCAATGCCCCGCTCATCTAGTAGCCGGTAAATCTCATCTACGGCGTAACCCTTGGCAATGCCCGATAGATTTAAACGCACATCACCCTGTTTGCTAAATGTCTGCCCTTGTAAGTTTGTTTGTGTAATTGAAGAATGCTTTAGCGCCTTGGCAATTGATTTTCTATCAGGCTTTGTGGTCACTTTCATTGCCCCAAAACCCCAAATATCAATCAACCGACCCAAACCTGGGTCAAAATACCCCTTGGTTTGCTGATGCACTTGAATGGCTTGGTTTAGCACTTGGGATAATTCTGTTGAAAGGGTCAGTGGGTGATTGATTGGCTGGCGATTTAGCTGGGACAATTCTGAAGAGGTATCCCAACTAGAAAAAATTTGATTAATTTGCCTAAGACGCGCATCAACTTGTGGCTGGCTGGCTTGAGCGCCTTGAGCCTTGATGGTGTAACTTGTGCCCATGGTGTTGCCTGTAACCTGCTCAAGTGCTTGATGTTGACCGCAACCAGTTAAACTTAAAAATAGGAAAATAATTAGAGGTTTAGGCATTATAATTCTGTCATGTTTCGATTAATGATTTGTTTACTATTTTCTGGCTGGGTTTATGCTAATGATACCCTACCAAACAACGCGCCTGTGACCCAAAGTTTTACAGAATTTTTGGACACTATTCACCATAAAGCCTTAGAACAGGGCATTTCTAAAACCACGCTTGAACAAACTTTATCTACACTAACACCTAATCCCAAGGTGCTTGAATTTGATCGAACTCAGGCAGAATTTAACCAGAATTTTTGGCGTTATTTGGCGTCTCGTGTGAGTGAATACCGCCTAAATAATGGCAAAGAAAAACTCAAACTGCACCAAAAAATATTACAAAAAAACTACCAAAAATATGGGGTTCCACCTCACGTGGTGGTGGCTTTTTGGGGCTTAGAAACCAATTTTGGCACCTATACGGGGGATTTAAATTTGGTTAGATCTTTGGCAACGCTGAGTTATGACGAGCGTCGCAGGGCGTTTTTTACCCAGCAACTATTAACATTGCTTGCACTCATCGATCAAGAAAAAATCCCAGTGGATTCTAAAGGCTCTTGGGCAGGGGCTATGGGCCATGTGCAATTTATGCCCACCAATGTTGCTACTTATGGGGTGGATGCTGACAAAGATGGGGAAATCAGCCTGTGGGACAATACCCAAGATATTTTTGCCAGTGCGGCGAATTTTTTACAAAAAATCGGCTGGCATCGAGGCGAACGCTGGGGGCGAGAGGTCACCATTCCGAAGAAATTTAGCCATCATCTTGCTGGCTTAGCCACTAAAAAAACTGTGAATGAATGGCAGGCTTTAGGTGTGCGCACGGCACAAGGCAAAAACTTACCGCGCTCTACATTAAATGCCTCGTTGCTGTTGCCTATGGGTCACAAAGGGCCGGCTTTTTTGGTTTATCGGAATTTTCGAGCAATTTTACGCTGGAATCAGTCGATTTTATATGCCCTATCTGTGGGGCATTTATCCGACCGTTTGGCAGGTGCTAGGCGACTCTATGCCAAGCCTATTAATGAGCCGTCTTTAAGTCGTAC
Organism: Gammaproteobacteria bacterium; assembly: GCA_024280535.1. Classification (GTDB taxonomy): domain Bacteria; phylum Pseudomonadota; class Gammaproteobacteria; order PS1; family Pseudothioglobaceae; genus Thioglobus_A. Next base: position 4,105 of record JAJRPY010000011.1, read on the forward strand.
TAATGTTATTTTCATTCAAACGCGACTAAGCATTCTCGGCTTTGATACGGGCGAACCAGACGGCATTTCAGGCCCCAAAACACGTGATGCGGTGCGTCAATATCAGCGGGCTAATCACTTGCCGATTGATGGCTATGTCGGCTATCAGCTGTTACAACAACTTAAATGACTATTGAAACCTATCTAGGGTTTGATGTTGGCACCAAACGCACCGGCATTGCTATTGCCAATAGTCTAACCCAGCAAGCCGCTGGCATCGAGGTGGTTTCTCATCATAAAAATGGTGCTACTAATTGGGTTGCTTTTGACCATATTATTCAACAACACAACATCAGTCTATTTGTTGTTGGCGTACCATACGATAACAACAACCCAACCCAAGAGATGACATTTATTGCCCAGTCTTTTGCGCGCAAATTAAGCGCTCGATACGGCATTAATATGGTACTTGTTGATGAATATTTATCCTCCAATGAGGCAAAAAAACAACTAAAATATAATCACCATCATCCACAGGCAAACCGCGGTGAGGTTGACAAACGCTCGGCAGCATTGATATTACAAACTTGGTTAGGACATTCATGAAAAAAGACGCGATTAATAACCATATTCAGTTAAATGATGCGGGCCAATTAATTCATCTATTAGGGCTTGAGGGCTTGTCAAAAACTCACTTGCTGGATATTTTAAGCAAAGCCGAGCAACTCATTGATCAAAACGGTCATCTAAAAAAATCCAAGGCATTAGACGATATGTCGGTTGCTAATTTATTTTTTGAACCCTCAACACGCACCAGAAATACCTTTGAAATTGCGGCTATGCGTAGCAGTGCCAACATTATTAACGTTGATTTAGCCAACTCTGCTTTAAAGAAAAATGAAGCATTAATGGATACTATGCACACGCTCAAGGCCATGCAAATTGATATGTTTATTATTCGCCACAAACAGTCTGGATTGCCACACCACATAGCCCAGCACCTTGATGGCGTGGCTATTTTAAATGCAGGGGACGGCACCAACGCACACCCAACGCAAGCACTGCTGGATATGCTGAGTATTCGCCAGCATAAACCAGATTTTGAGCAATTATCGGTGGCTATTGTTGGCGATATTACCCATTCACGGGTGGCACATTCAAACATTCAGGCGCTCAAAACACTAGGCACAACAGACATTCGCCTAATCGCACCAGCAGGCTTGCAACACGATTTGGCCTGTGGTGGCAGTGTGACTTGTTTTGATGACATTGAACGCGGGCTTAAAAATTGCGATGTGGTGATTGTCTTGCGCCTACAAAAAGAACGTATGATTGAGGCGGATATTCCCAATGAACAAGACTATTTTGACCACTACGGATTAACACCAGAACGCCTAGCATTGGCAAAAAAAGACGCCATTGTAATGCATCCAGGCCCGATTAATCGTGGGGTAGAAATAGATTCATCCGTTGCTGATGGCGCTCAATCCATCATTCTACAACAAGTCACTAACGGCATAGCAGTGCGTATGGCAGTGATGCAAATTTTAGCTAAAAATTCATGAAACCACTGGACTACAACGCTTTAAAAACCACATTGCATACGCTCAATACCGACGATAGTATTGCCAGTGCGCATGGCATCTTGTGTGGCTTTGCCTGTGTCAAGCCAGAATTAACCTTGGCAGATTGGCTCAATGAAATCATCGTTAGCATGGATTTAAATAATCTTAATGAGCAATCCGCCCATGAGACACTGGCTATGATTTTTAACGAAAGCCTCGCCCAACTCAACGACCCAACGTTAAATTTTCAGCTGTTAATTGCGGATGAAGAGGCAAAACTCAGCGAACAGGCAACGACGCTAATTGATTGGTGCCAAGGCTATTTAACTGGGTTGGGTTTGCAAAAAATCAGCACCAATGATGAGGATGTACTGGAGATGATTAAAGACATCTCTGCAATCTCAACACTGGATAGCGCACTACTTGACACCGAGCAAAACACACAAGATTTGAATGAAATCATTGAGTTTGTGCGTATTGGCGTATTGTTAATTCAGGAAATCTTGCAACCCTCCAAACAAGATTTTATCAACCCAGCGATACTGCATTAATCACTAAGAAGCCTTAATAATCGGACTTAACAAGTCGTTAATATTGCCTCAAAAAATCAATCATCATCCTCAATGGTCACTGTGTGAATATCTGGCGGGATAAACCCTGTGTAATCACCGCCTGTGGTGGAATGCGTGAGGACAATGTGCCGATCGGGGTTTTTGACTTGGTTATTGATGCTCTTAATCTGAACCAATTGCCATTTGTCCCAAGGCTTGTGTTCGTTATTTGCATCAGGCCAAAAAGTGAGAGTTTGCCCTGATGTAATTTCAAGATTGTTCGGATCAGGATTATTCACAGTGACTGTCACCGCAGCTGTTGGTTTGGTTCTAAGTCTTATACCGTAATGAGAAGTATTGGTTCTTCTGGCATTGTCCCCTTCGCCTAATTCAGTAATTTCATAATCAACATAAATACCCCTAGCATAATCATCATCCACAATGGTGTGAGTGTGGAATTTGTAATGACCTAAAACAACATCGTTGCCTGTTGGATTAGACAAGGCAATAACAATGCTTTCATCCCCTTCAAACGCGTTGTCACCGTTAATCACCAGTTCGATAGTTTTTATTGATTCTCCTACGCCAAAAGTTAAGGTGCCGCTACCCAAAGTCTCGTAATCTTCACCTTCGGTAGCGGTGCCGCCAACCACGGCATAATCGATGGTGGCCACCTCGTTATTATTAACATGACGCCTAACATGAATAAATTGGGGGGTTTTTTTCAATCTTGCCCCTTCCAAGGTCCCATACCCTCCTTCGAATTCTATGTATGGCGTGCTGTCATTATCCACAATGCGATTGATGTGAAAAACGGAGGTAGCAGGCAGGAATTTGACATTAACTAAACTGCTCCTTTCAACATATAAAAACACATCCTCATATGGCTCAACTTCAGTATCATCTATAGGGATAATCTTAATTTCTTTTTCGGTTTCTCCTGGGGCAAAGATAAGGGTGGCGTAGCCGTTGGTGGCTAGTGGTGGGTCTAAGGTGTAATCGATGCCATAAGTAGC
>JAJRPY010000012.1 GCA_024280535.1 Gammaproteobacteria bacterium
CTAACTTATTTAACATAGGGTTATTGTAAAACATGAAAGTGATGGATTATACCTGATTAGGATTTAATCGCCAAGTGGTTGCTGATTTTATTCTAAAGTGCGCGTGCATCGAATGGCATAAACATCAAATATGCTAATGGCCATAGCAGCAATTATGGGGCCAATAAATAAGCCTAGAATGCCAAATTGCATAATCCCTGCAAGTGTGGATAGTACGGTAATTAGTGTATGGTCTAGGGCACTTTTTCGACCTGATTTTTTGGAGATTTTCTGGATAATGAGCGGTCTAACAAAATAATCAATCATCGTGCCAATCAAAAAAGCCCCAAAAAAGATGATAATCAAAGCATCAACTGTTTGCCCTTGTGAATATAAGTATAAACTTAGCGGCAACCAAACAATCAAGCCGCCAAGCACCGGGATAAAACTGGCAAGTGCCATTGCCAAGCCAAAATACAAGGCAGGCAGTCCGACCAGCATTACCCCAATTGAAAATACCAACCCTTGCAGGATGGCAATTATAAAGACGCTGCCAATCAGGCTAATGGATAGGCTGGCAAATTGTTGCAATAAAATGTCAGTTAGATGATTGTCTAAAGGTGATAAGGTTTTTAAGCGCTTTACTGTGCTTTTTCCGTCAATATAGAAATAATACAGAGAGAAAACAACCACAAGCAAAAAGAAGATAAAGCCAGAAGACAAATCAACAATACTTTTTAAAACCCCCATGGAAAAATCTTTTAGACTGATAATGATACTTTCTAAATTGTTGCCTATTGCGTCAGTTAAATTGTTGATAATTGAATCGGATAGGGGTAGTGTTGTAATAATTTGATCAAATATTTGCTTGGCATTTTCCGTAGTAAAATCTGCTTTGATGGTTTGGATTAGTGTGGAGACTTCGATGCCACTTATGAGCAAAATATAACTCAAGGGCAGGATTAAAATAATAGTAATCAGTAGCGTCATAATCAGCGCAGATAGGTTGGCAGAAAAACGCGTTTGTAATTGGACGTACTGTTCGTAACTGGCAATGGTTATAAGCAATGCCAAAAATAAAGCAGGTATAAAAGCCATAAAAAGCCAAATAAGCCCGCCAATGGCCAAGAGTAATAAACTTAGCATAAAGCCGTTTTCATAAGGGGCTGGGTGGTTTGTATTCATGGATTTTCCATTTTTATAACCGCGTAGGCTACTGTTTCATAAGGGTGTGCACATTTCATAGCTTTGATTGTTGCTGCTAGATTGGCATCTGCACACAGTATTTCAACCTTGTATTCTTCAATGGTTGTAAGCGTATCTAATATGCCAATGGCGGGGCGAGCGGCATTAATAGGCTTAAATTGCCCTGTGCCAATCGTTTGCCAGGCACAGTTTTCGTAGTTATCAAATTGCCCAGCACCAGCATCAAACATAGCATTTTTGACAATTTCCAAGTCTGTTTTGGGTACGTAAAAACTAATTTGGTACATTAAAAATCCCTTTTAAATAGTGCTGTCGCTCATGCGCTTGCATACGTTCAATAGCGTATCTTAAAGTAGTTCTGGGCAGTTGTGCGTAGTTTTCTTCTAGGAAAGTCTTGCAAGTGTTGCTGTCTCTTTTGTAAATCTCTCGTAACATCCAGCCAAGCGCCTTGTGAATTAAATCTGCCGAATCGTTTAATAAAAGCTTGCCAATACTAAGTGTTGGCTCAAAGTTATTTTGCTTAATAAAGGCAAATGTTGCAACAATGGCAATCCGCCTAAGCCATAAATTACTTGAAACAACCCAATCATTTAATAGTGGCAATTGCGCTGGATGATTAAAAAGATAGTCGCCAATAATATGCGGTGTGGAATTATCAACCAAATCCCAGTTATTGACCGCTTGTAGATTGTTAATATAATACTCAAACACTTCGTGCTGATGGCCAGATTGATACTGATAAACCAATATAATCAAACCGCAGTGGCGAATTTCGTGAATAGTGTGGTTAATCAGCTGATCAATTTCGTCAAAGCCAATATGTTGGTAAGTCTGTTTGGCAATGGATCGAATTTGCGCCATGCGTACGCCAATAAATTGATCAAACTCACTATATTGCCCTGGCCCCATTTTAAAGTAATATTGGTTTTGTTTTTTACGCTCAGCAGTGGCAAAAGAATTGAGTTGTGTGATAATGGTTTGCGCACTCATGGGCTATACTATGGACTGTATTCAGGGTGCTAATTATACAGACAAATAAGTCTGGATGTTTGAGGTTGTTTCAGCGTATTAACGACATAACCAGTGTTTAATCTAACTATTAAAAACAGCCAAAACTTTTGTTAATTGTGTCTAATAGTAGTCTGCCTGTTATTGTCTAATATCATTTTTTAATAGCAATTCTCACGACCTTAGATAGGATCTGATATTATTTCTAATAGTAATTATCATAACCCTAAGGATGATTTTTTTCTTGTTACTATTGTTTTTAATAAGATATACATGAAATTTACCCAACCTAAATAAAGACAAATTCTTCTCAGGCAAACCACAAAGCCACCTCAACTCATTTTGATATTTGTCTGGAATATTAAGATAATATTGCAAATAGTTTTGCTTGATAATAGCTGTACCGTTTGCTTGTTTATCACTGTGCATATTTGAAATACAACTATCGTATCGATAATATTTTAGTAGCACATCTTTTAAATTAAAAAACACCACTCCATTTTTAGCCAAATCAACCCACAATTGATAATCTTCAGCATAAGTATTTTGGGTATATCTCTGTTTGCCCAAGGCGCTCACTCTAATAAGCGTAGTAGGGTGATATACGCATACCGTATAGCACAACTTATCCAAGCATGCCTTTTTACTCAATGGGGGGAATATATTTTTTTCTTTATGCTGATTGACTAAACGCATCGCAGAACCCAAAACCCCAATATCGGTATTTTTTTCCATAAAAGCAACTTGCTTTTTTAGTCTATGCTCTAA
>JAJRPY010000013.1 GCA_024280535.1 Gammaproteobacteria bacterium
GCGACCTACGGCTTAGAAGGCCGTTGCTCTATCCAGCTGAGCTAAGGGCGCATAAACCTAAAAAGGCAGTTTGTTATTAAAATCTGTGAGGATTTTTTTTAACAACTTTATGAGCAAATTTAAAATATGGTCGGAGTAGAGGGATTTGAACCCCCGACCACCTGGTCCCAAACCAGATACGCTACCAAACTGCGCTATACTCCGAAAAAAAAGTATTATACTTTGTTACACTGAATTGTAAACAGTTAAATTCAGGATTTTTTTAATTAATCGATTTTTAAGTCTGGCCAAATGGCATCTACCCTTTGAATTACTTTATCATCCATCACAATTGGCACACCCCATTCACGATCGGTCTCACCCGGGAATTTATTGGTAGCATCAATGCCCATCTTAGAGCCGAGACCAGAAACAGGCGAGGCAAAATCAAGATAGTCAATTGGCGTATGATTAATTAGAGTGGTATCACGAGTTGGGTCAACACGCGTAGTCATTGCCCAAATAACTTCTTTCCAATCTTTTACCTCAATATCATCATCAACAATAATCACAAATTTGGTGTACATAAATTGGCGTAAAAATGACCAAACGCCCATCATCACACGCTTGCCATGCCCAGGGTATTGTTTTTTAATGCTAACCACGGCCATACGATAAGAACAAGCCTCTGGGGGCAAATAAAAATCTATAATTTCTGGATATTGTTGTTGTAGTAAAGGCACAAATACCTCATTAAGTGCCACGCCTAAGATGGCTGGCTCGTCAATGGGTTTGCCCGTATAAGTTGAATGGTAAATTGGGTTTTTTCGATGGGTGATGCGCTCAACAGTGAATACGGGAAAGCGCTCCACTTCATTATAATAACCAGTGTGATCGCCATACGGCCCTTCGTCTGCCATTTCATTAGGATGAAGCACACCTTCTAAGATAAATTCAGCATTTTCAGGCACTTGTAAATCATTGCCGATACAAGTGCATACGCGGGTTTTTTTGCCGCGTAATAATCCAGCAAATGCGTATTCACTTAGGCTATCAGGAATAGGGGTCACGGCTGCCAAGGTGGTGGCAGGGTCGGCACCAATGGCCACGGCAACGGGATAAGGTTCGCCCGGATTTTTCTCACACCAGTCTTTAAAATCCAGTGCACCGCCACGATGCGATAACCAGCGCATAATTAACTTATTTTTGCCAATGACTTGTTGGCGATAAATGCCTAAATTTTGGCGTTTTTTCAAAGGGCCTTTGGTGATGGTTAAGCCCCAAGTGACTAAGGGTGCCACATCTCCTGGCCAGCAAGTTTGGATAGGGAGTTTGGATAAATCAACCGCATCCCCCTCAATAATCACCTCTTGACATAAGCCTTTTTTAACAGTTTTAACCGGCATATTTAATACTTTTTTAAGCGTTGGCAGTTTTTCGATGGCGTCTTTTAGGCCTTTGGGTGGTTCAGGTTGTTTGAGTTCGGCCAATAACTTGCCTAATTTGCGCAAAGCGGCCAAATCTTCTTGACCCATGGCAGCAGCAACACGAGCTGTTGTGCCAAATAAATTGGCCAAGACTGGTATTTTAAAACCTTTGACATTTTCAAATAATAATGCTGGGCCTTGTTTGTCCAATGTACGACGGCAAATTTCGGTTATTTCCAGATTGGCATCAACTTCGGTGGTAATGCGTTTAAGGTCGCCGCGTTTTTCCAGTTCGGTGATAAATTCTCGTAAATCTTGATAGTTCATAGTTAATTGCTTGTAAAGTAAGTATTGTGTGCTTCAATTTCTGCTGCGTTGGCGTGCACCACTTTGATTTTAGCCAAGTCGCTTTTCACTCGAATAATTTTATGTGCAGTATCGTTTTGATCGTCTGCTGTTTGCTCGGTGTTAAACAAGGCAGATTGCCCTCCTGTCATAGCTAAATATACTTGGGCAAGAATTTGCGCATCAAGCAGGGCGCCGTGCACAGTTCTGGCACTGGCATCAATTTCAAAGCGCCGACACAAAGAGTCCAAATTATGCAATGTGCCTGGGCGTTGCTGTTTTGATAATTCTAGTGAATCTATGATGGCACAAGTATCCTCAATACGTTCTTCGGAGCCAAACAGTTTCAGTTCATGGTTTAAAAACCCTAAATCGAAGGGTGCATTATGAATGACCAAGGTTGCGCCTCTAATATAGTCCATAAATTCAGTTACAATCTCTTCAAATTTTGGCTTTCCAGTTAAAAATTTATCAGTAATACCGTGGATTCGTACCGAATCTCCGACATTCCGCTCTGGTTGAATGTATTGATGGTATTCATTATTTTCGGTAATTTCCCTATCAATGATTTCGGTACAGCCGATTTCAATGATGCGATGTCCCTCAGAAGGCTCAATGCCAGTGGTTTCTGTGTCTAAAACAATTAGTCTTTCCATAAAATATTGTGCTCGCTAATTTTCGTGTAAAATTGATTGATTTTATCATAACTAAAAGTTAGAGAGTATTATGGCTAGAGTAACTGTTGAAGAGTGTTTGGAATTTGTAGATAATCGTTTTGAATTGGTGTTGGTGGCTGCAAAACGCGCTCATCAGTTAAGTTCTGGTGGTTATAAATCCACTTTAGATACGGGCAAGGACAAACCCACTGTCGTCGCCTTAAGAGAAATTGAAGCAGGTCTTATTAATGCATCAATCCTAACAGAAGAGTACGCTATGGAAGAACAGCTTTCTGCCCAGCAAAAAGTTCAAGATGCCGAAACTGCCAAAGAAATTGAAGCAGAATTATCAGTAACTTCTATCGACGAAGGTGTTGATGAGGTGACTGAAGTCACTGAATAATAGTTTTAATCCCATTTTTCATATTTGATATTAGCTGGTACGGCTTGTCACGGGTGAAAGACTTGCAAAATTCAATTAAAATAACCATACAGTAGATGAAAATTCTGCCTATAAAGATACTACTTGACAAGATTTTTGCATAAATTAATATTTGTATAGTATTTTTTAAAACTACTGGTTTTTTTATTATAATATTTGCTATTTATTATTTTAACAAAACATCAGGAGCTAAAAAGTGAGCAAGCAACCATTAGTGATACTTTCAATCGCAATATTATCTACTTCTATAAGTGCCAAAGAAAATAATCATTACCAATCTGAGTATATAAATAAGCACGAGATACATCAGCAGGTTGCTGATAAAGTAATTGCTGAACAAAGAAAAAATTTAGCATTAAATACTAAAAATAAAGGATTTAGCCCACAAGCACCTCGTGACATTGATCAGGTTTCGGGTGGCAATAAACGCTTATTTGGCGCTACACCTATTACAACAACAATGAATCTTTGCGATATTCATTTTCATAAAAATGCTGAGCACAAAGGGGGAGAGTTCACCCAATACGCTGGTAATGGCGATGGGCATGGGTTTTTAACGGGATACAAATATTCTGGAAAATTGCATTCTTCGGAGCTTAAGCCGACCAAAAATGACATTTGCCCTAGTCAGCACGGAGCTTTAAGTTCTGGAGATACAATTGAAGTGCATTATGTTTATTCAACTGCCCAAGCTCAGCCAGGCCCAACATTAGGCACTTGTCTAAGTGATACGATCAATAATCCTCAATTACGAGTGGAGGCGCAAGTATATGTCTTGGTTAATGATAAAAATGCGCTTGATTTTGGTCGTTTAACCCAATATAACAAAGTGAATGGATTGTATCAAGCGTTGAATATTCCCAACAATACTGGCACGCCCGTGCAATACGCCGGATCAACCACAGGTCCAAAATACAATGAGAAAGGCTCTCCATTTCAAGTGACATGGAGCGTTCGCCCCAAAGTAGCTAAGGTTAATATTGATAGTGTGGGCAAATGGTGTAGAGGAAATGTGTTTAATGAAGATCATGCGCATGCTGTTAGAAATCTTGTTGTTAATCCTGAATTACTCTCACAGATTAAATAAGACTTTTGAGGGGCTGAGGCTTGTAACCCTAATGCGTCAATCCACTTATAGTGTATTAGGGTTTATAATAAGTATATTTTAAAGGGTGGTAATAATGAGAATTTTACATACCATGTTGCGGGTTGGTGATTTGGATAAATCCATTGCTTTTTATACACAAGTATTGGGCATGACGTTATGGCGTCAACAAGAGTACGCCAAGGGTGAATTTACCTTGGCTTTTTTGGGGTATGGTGTTGAGGCAGAAAATCCTGCCCTTGAGTTGACTTATAATTGGGGCAAGCATCAGTATGATTTGGGCAATGGGTTTGGACATATTGCCATTAATGTTGACGATGTTTATCAAGCAGTTGATAGGGCCAAAAAGCAAGGCGCTAAAGTGATTAGAGAGGCAGGCCCGATGAGTGCTGGCACCACGATTGTGGGTTTTTTAGCCGATCCTGATGGTTATGAGATAGAATTATTATCGAAAAAGTTTTAGTTGGTTTTTACGTGGCACTAGGGCTGCTTAAAACGGCTTAATCATAGTTTTTGCGCCCTGATAGGGCGTGGGCAATGGTATTCATATCTGCATATTCCAACTCGCCACCAATGGGTATGCCGTGGGCAATGCGGGTAATTTTTACCTCAAATTGCCTGGCCATGGTGCTAATATAATGCGCAGTTACTTCGCCTTCAACGGTGGCATTGGTAGCAAGAATGATTTCAGACACAGAATTATTCGAGAGTTTTTGCGCCAAGTCGTCCAGCCCAAGTTCGTCGGCACCAATGCCATCAATGGGGGATAGATAGCCGCTGAGCACAAAATACAGGCCACTATAAACACCACTTTGCTCAATGGCGTGAATATCCGTTGGCGTTTCAACAATACACAATTGGGAATGGTCACGCGTGCTGTTGGCGCAAATAGTGCAAATTTGTTGCTCGCTTAAGGTTCGACAAGAATGGCAGCTTTGCACATGTTCCATAGCATCAACCAACGCCTTGGCTAGCTCAAATCCACCTTCACGATTGCGCTCAAGTAGGTGATAAACAAAGCGCTGTGCGGTTTTATTGCCCACACCCGGCAATGCACAAAATGCTTTGTTAAGGGATTCAATCATGCTGATTAAAAGGGTAAATTCATACCACCAGGCAGGCTGATACCAGCACTGGCATCCTTCATTTTTGCAGCTGAAAGGTCAGAAATTTGCTTGCTAGCATGGTTCATAGCAGTTAAGATTAAATCTTCTAGCAGGTCTTTATCATTCAGTAGCGCCTCATCAATGTCAAGATGAGTGACCAGATGTTCGCCATTTAAGGTGATGTTAATGGCGCCGCCAGCCGCTGTACCAGTGGCGCTGAGTAATTTAATCTGTGCTTGCGCTTGTTGTATGTTGTCTTGCATTTGCTGGGCTTTTTTCATCATCCCGGCCATTCCAGTTTTAAACATAAGTGAGTCCGTTATTAGTGTTGAGTGAGTTCTTGAATTGAGCTAGGATCGACTTTTGCATTAAAAGTGTGCTCTAATTTTTGCACAATTTCATCCGTTAAAAAAGCGTGCCGAATGCTTGCTAAGTGTTGATTTTTTGCCTGAGTTTCTTTTTGTGCAAGTGTTTGTTCGCTTGGCTCAGCGGTGTTAATGATTAACGCTAATTCAGCATAGGTGGTTTGTAGGCTGGTTAATATGCTTTTTTGCACATGTTTGCTTAATAGATTGGCGAATTGCTTGTCCAGTGTTAGCGTTAGTTTGTTGTTGATTAATGAGTAAAATAGTGTGTGTTTGATTAACATTTTTGCCGCGCTTGCAAAGTCGATTGATTGAATTAGTGCCTCCCATTCTGCTTGATTGGCAAGGCTTAATTGGGCGTTTGATGCGGGCTGTTTATTTTTTGTAAGATCAGTTTGTGCTGTTTGGACTAAGGGTTGAGGCGGTTTTTTGCTTGGATTGGTTGGCGTTTTAGGCGTGATTTTTAGTGTTTTTTTTTCTGTAGGCTGGGCGTTACTATTATTTAACTCACTATGAAAGGCCAGCATTCTAAGTAAAATCATCTCAAAGCCAATTTGTTCGCTGGGTGATAATGCCATATCTTTCACGCCATTAATAGACATTTGGTAAAAAATTTGCAAATCTTGGTTGCTAATATTATCAGCCAATGCTTGAATATCAGCCTCAACCTCATCATTGATA
>JAJRPY010000014.1 GCA_024280535.1 Gammaproteobacteria bacterium
CAGAGTTTTTATAAATATTTATCCAAAGAAGGAACGCTGATCACTAAGCGCCCGATTATGAGGCGTGCAGGCAATCAAACTTTGCAAGATAGTTTGTTATTGCCTTATATTGACGATATTAATTATCAATCGGGCAATCGGCTGATTATTTTGCATACCATTGGCTCACACCACGCTTATAAAGATAGATTTGATAGTCAAAATGCCAAATACACGCCATATTGTGATAGCTATGATTTGCGTAGTTGTAGCCATCAGCAGCTGGTTAATGCTTATGACAATACCATCAGCAATACTGATCAATTTTTAGGCGATCTGATTGCCAAATTTAAAAACAGTAATGCCATTGTTTTTTATACATCAGACCATGGAGAGTCCTTGGGTGAGCAGCATAAATTTTTGCACGGTATCGCGGTGGATAAGGCGCCAAAAGAGCAAACCAGCGTGCCTTTTTTTATATGGATGTCAGATCAATTTGTCCAATCTAATTTTGGCACCAAGGTAAACCGGAAATTAAACAAGGTAGGTGAGGCTGTGCCTATTAGTCATGATAATATCTTCCACTCTATCCTTGGTTGTACGGGTGTTATTGCGAATAGTATTATTGATAAAAACTTAAATTTATGCGATTAGTGGCTTGCTAATCGCCAGCGGTTGTTAGATTAAAAATGATAAATTAAGGGATTATTGCGGGCAAGTTGGTTGCTTATTCAAGCATTTGCCAAAATTATCCAATGCGTTTCAGCCAATAATTTGGGTGATATTCACGTAAAATAAATTGAAATTTTTATTAGGAATAGGATTAATGAACGAGATTTATAATTTTAGTGCCGGTCCGGCCGCATTGCCTAAGCAAGTGCTGGATCAAATTCAGGCGGAGTTGGTTGAATACGGCAATGCCAAGGCGTCAATTATGGAAATATCTCACCGCGGGGTTGATTTTATGCAAGTGGCAGACAAGGCCAAGCAGGATTTGCGCGAGTTGATGAATATTCCTAATAATTACCAAGTGTTATTTTTACAAGGCGGTGCTTCGGCACAATTTTCTATGGTGCCGATTAATTTATTGCGTGGCAAAACCAAGGCCAATTATGTCAATACGGGGCATTGGTCAATAAAGGCTATTGCTGAGGCACAGCGCTATTGTCAGGTCAATATTTGCACGGATAGCACGGTCAACCAGTTTACCAATATTGAAGATTTTTCGCAGTGGAATATTGATGAATCGTGCGCTTATTTGCATTACACGCCAAATGAGACCATTGCCGGTTTAGAATTTGATTTTATTCCAACGGCAGATATGCCAATTGTGGCAGATATGTCCTCGATGATTTTATCGCGTGAGGTTGATGTCTCCAAATTTGGTGTGATTTACGCAGGTGCGCAAAAAAATATTGGCATAGCGGGAGTAACGATTGTGATTGTGCGTGAAGATTTGATTGGTCATGCACTGGCAAAGCAGCCGATTTTATTTGATTATAGCACTCAGGCGAAGTATGATTCTATGTTTAACACGCCGACAACTTTTGCATGGCATACGGCAGGGCGAGTGTTTGAATGGCTAAAGGCGCAGGGCGGCATTCAAGCCATAGCCAAAATAAATGAGCGTAAAGCACACAAATTGTATCAAGCAATTGACGATTCTGATTTTTATTCAAATGCGGTTAATCCCAAATATCGTTCATGGATGAATGTACCCTTTAGCTTAGCGGACAGCAGTTTGGACGCATTGTTCTTAGAAAAGTCTTATAATGCTAACTTATTGGCACTAAAGGGGCATAAGTCTGTAGGGGGTATGCGCGCTAGTATTTACAATGCTATGCCAGAAAGTGGCGTGGATGCACTGATTGAATTTATGGCTGATTTTGAAAAACACTATGGGTAAAACACTAATAGAATTACGAACTGAAATTGATGCACTGGATGAGCAAGTGCAAGCGTTAATTAGTCAGCGCGCCAAATTGGCGGGCGAGGTGGCCAAGGTTAAAAAGGCGGCGGGTGCGGATGGTATTTTTTATCGACCTGAGCGCGAAACCCAAGTCTTGCGTGCTATTATTGAGCGTAACGATAGCCAGTTAAAAGACAAGGATATGGCGCATATTTTCCGTGAAATTATGTCCGCTTGCTTGGCATTGGAGCAGCCTTTGAATATTGCCTATTTGGGTCCTGAGGGGACATTTACCCAAGAGGCAGCACTCAAGCATTTTGGGCATGCGGTGTCAACGCTTGATTGCGCCAGTATTGATGAAATATTCCATCAAGTGGAAAAAGGCAATGCACATTATGGCGTGGTGCCGATTGAAAATTCATCCAATGGCGTGATTGGTGCCACAATTGATATGTTGTATTCGCAAGACCTTAAAATTTGTGGCGAGGTAGAGATTGCCATTCGCCACCAGTTGATGAGTGCCGATCAATCTCAAGAAATTAACAGCATTTATGCACATCAACAAGCACTAGATCAATGCCAACGCTGGCTGGCCAATCATTACCCCAATGCACAGCTAAAACCAGTGGCTTCTAATGCCTTGGCAGCGCGTATTGTTAAAGGAGAAAAGGGCGCGGCAGCCATTGCCTCTGAGGCAGCGTTAAGCCTTTATGGGTTGGAAAGAATTGCCAAAAATATTGAGGATAAAGCTGGTAATACCACGCGATTTTTAATTTTAAGTAAAGAAACTGTTAAACCTTCTGGCAAGGATAAAACCTCAATTTTGTTAGTCACCAAGCACGAAGCCGGCGCTTTATTAGATTTGCTCGAACCCTTCAAAGAGCAAAATATTAATATGTTCCAACTGGCACGCCACCCAATTCCTGGGGTCAAATGGGAGTATTTATTTTTGATTGATATTGAGGGTCATAAGGACGACGCCAAAGTAAAACTAGCCTTATCAGCCGTCAATAGTCGCGTACAAAAAATGAGTATTTTAGGTTCGTATCCCATTGCAGTTTTATGATTTTTGAAAAAAAATCCTATCAGCAAGATTGCGTTAATCATATTATTAGTGTCCTAAAAGGTGTTGATTTTAAAAATAATGAGCGCTAATAACTTTAAATCATTTTTTTTTTTTTTTTGCTAATCATTCCTATTTATGCAAAGGTCTCTTAATAATATTTTTTTTAAAAGTCAAAGAGGAACAACATACTATGTCACCAGTTAAGATTGACGGGTTAAAAGAGAGGTCTAATCCTATTCAAGCCAGCATTATTAGAAGCGATTATTATGAAAAGCGTATTTGATTGGCTGTTGGCGTTTGTGATTGTTGTTTTGTTGATGCCTTTATTGTTGCTGATTGCTCTTGCGGTGCGTTTGACTTCTAAAGGTCCGGTTTTTTATTGGTCTAAAAGAATTGGTAGAAATAATAAGATATTTAATATGCCGAAGTTTCGATCAATGTTGTTGGATACGCCTGTTGTGGCAACGCATTTGTTGAATGACCCCAGTGCTTATTTATCGCCTATTGGTGAATTTTTGCGTCGCTCTAGCTTGGATGAATTGCCGCAATTGTTGTCTGTATTGAAGGGGGATATGAGTTTTGTAGGACCTAGGCCGGCACTGTATAATCAGGCTGATTTAATTGCGCTACGCACTGAACAAGGGGTGGACAAATTATTGCCTGGCATTACTGGTTGGGCGCAGGTTAATGGGCGTGATGAGGTATCAATAGTGGATAAAGTTGCGCTAGATGTGGTGTATTTGCAACAACACTCTTTTTGGTTTGATATTAAGATATTGTGGATGACTTTTTTTAAGGTGATTAGGAAGCGTGGAGTGAGTCATTAGTTATACTAGTGGCAATTTAAAATAATGAGTAATAGATGTTAAATTGGGCAGTTAATCTTTCTAGGGTGAATAAACAGTTAATTATGCTGTTGATTGATTCTTTGGTGTTAATATCAATATTATTGGCATCATTTTCTATTCGACTGGGATATTGGTATTTTCCATCTAGTGATTTAATTTGGGTGATGCTAGGTGCGCCGATTATTGCTATGCCTATTTTTGTGTATTTCGGCTTATATCGT
The DNA here is from genome assembly GCA_024280535.1 of Gammaproteobacteria bacterium. Lineage (GTDB taxonomy): Bacteria > Pseudomonadota > Gammaproteobacteria > PS1 > Pseudothioglobaceae > Thioglobus_A. The sequence goes on from JAJRPY010000014.1 coordinate 4,024, forward strand.
GCAGTGATTCGCTATATTGGGCCTCAGGCTATACGGGTGGTGGTGCAGGCAGTGTCGCTGTATGCGTTGGTTTGGGGAATTGTGGGCTTTATGGCTGCGGTTGATGGCATTCCACGATCGGTTATCTTGATTAACTGGGGCTTGGCTTTGTTGGTTATTGTTGGGCTTAGGTTGGTTGCGCAAGCGTTGTTTAATGGCAAGTCTAACGATAATAAACAACGGGTTCTGGTGTATGGTGCTGGCGATGCGGGCATTCAGCTGGTATCGGCGCTTGAGCATTCTAGTGAGTATCATCCTGTTGGGCTGATTGACGATTCGACAGAATTGCAGGGGAACCAAATCAGAGGCTTAAAAGTGTTCTCTATTGATGATATTGAGCGCATTATTCCTCAACTTGGCGTTAATGAAGTGTTGGTCGCTATGCCGTCAGCCTCGCGCATTAAGCGAGCAGAAATTATTAATTTATTAGAGCCTTATCCTGTGTCAGTCCGACTATTGCCAGGCATTGCTGAATTGGCACAAGGCAAGATTAGTATTGCCGATTTACGCGAGGTGGGCATTAAAGAGTTGCTTGGACGCGATACGGTAGAGGCTAATAAGGCCTTATTGGGCAAAAATATTACCAATAAAGTGGTGGTGGTAACGGGCGCGGGTGGTTCAATTGGTTCAGAACTTTGCCGGCAAATTGTCAGCCTAAATCCTAAGCTATTAATTTTGTATGATATGAGTGAACTGGCACTTTATACCATTGACCAAGAGCTGTCTAATAGAGGGTTGGATATTTATCCGATATTGGGCAGTGTTAATAATAAAATTAGGCTGACTAATGTGTTTAAGCACTTTGGGGTAGAGACGATTTACCATGCGGCAGCTTATAAGCATGTGCCGATGGTGGAGTTTAATAATACGGAAGGGGTGAGCAACAATGTATTTGGCACCTTAAGTTGCGCGCAAGTGGCAATTGATACAGGGGTGGAGACTTTTGTATTAATATCTACCGATAAAGCAGTGCGTCCGACCAATACCATGGGGGCTACTAAGCGAACAGCTGAGCTGGTGTTGCAGGCTTTATCTGCTGAAAAAAATAGTACTCAATTTAGCATAGTGCGTTTTGGCAATGTGCTGGGCTCTAGTGGCTCGGTTATTCCATTGTTTAAGCGACAGATTAAGGCAGGTGGGCCAGTCACTGTCACTGATAAAAATATGGTGCGTTATTTTATGACCATTTCTGAGGCAGTAGAATTGGTTATTCAGGCGGGCTCTATGGGGGTAGGCTGTGAGGTTTTTGTATTGGATATGGGCAAACCTGTGCGCATTGATGAGCTGGCCAAAAAGATGATTCATCTGAGTGGATTGGAGATCAAAGACGAGCAGCATCCTAAGGGCGATATTGAGATTAAATACACGGGGCTTAGGCTGGGCGAGAAACTGTATGAGGAGCTATTAATCGGCGGCAATGTCAGAGAGACGGATAATCCGTTGATTATGCGTGCAGAGGAAGACAGGCTAGATTGGCGTGAATTAAGCCCGATATTAAGTGATTTGCAAGATGCTATTAACAATTGTGATCAGGCAAAATTACGTGACTTGTTAATGCAGGTTGTGCCAGAGTTTACGCCACAATGTGAGATTAGTGATGTGCTTTATACTAGAGTATCATTAAACAATAGCGCAACGTTTTAAAAATTCCAATCATCCAAAAAGTTAGACAATGTGTCCGTATGCTTGAAATTTTGGCAAGACTGAATAATTAAGTCTTTGTTCGCCTGTAAAATAGGCATATTTTTTTGAGTAAGTAGCGTAATTATGCAAGAAATCCAAGCAAATGAGCAAATGTGGGAAACGATTGTATCGTGGCTATTACTGCCTGGAAACTGGGTAACTGCTCAGCTTGCTGATAGCGATATCGGCGCTTATTTTGGCTTGGTTCGGGCGGATGTTGATGGCATATTTGCTATAGCGTTATCTGTTGTGCTGACGCCAGTTATTTTATTTTTGCTTGTCTATCCTGTTAAAAATTTTGTTGATGTTGTCCTTCATTGTTATCGCCATGAGTTAAAAAAAGACAGAATTAAGTGCAAAACAGGGTTTGTGGTGCTGGCAGTGTTTTTGGCGGCTTTAGCGGTTAAGCAGTATCCAATTGAATCTTGGATTCAGGACGGGGTGTTTGCTGTATTTATCCTCACATGGCTTATATGGTTTGCGCAAGGAAGATGGCTGAATAAATAACATTCAAGCCGATGGTTAATAACACGATTTAATTTATATTAGGAGAGAAAAATGATTGTAAAAAAAGATGCCGTAGTAGAAATGCA
>JAJRPY010000015.1 GCA_024280535.1 Gammaproteobacteria bacterium
ATTTCCAACCAGCAAAGGTATGATTAACCCATGAAATTTGACACACTTACCCCACATTTAATGCGTCTTAGTCAAGCGGTTGGCAAAATGATTATGTCTCATTACCAATCTACGTTAGAGGTTAAAACCAAGGCCGACAAAACCCCGCTCACACAGGTTGACCAACAGGCCCACCAAATGATCACACAGGCACTAACCCAACTCACCCCTACAGTGCCCATTTTATCTGAAGAGTCTGAGCAAATAGATTTTACAACCCGATCCAACTGGCAGGAATACTGGCTGGTTGACCCATTAGACGGCACCCGAGATTTTATCGAGCAAACGGGAGAATTTTGCATTTGCATCGCGTATATCAAGCATCATCAGCCGATTTATGGCCTTATCTATGCGCCTTATAGTCAGACCTATTATGTCACCAACGACCAGCAACAAGCTGTTAAACATCAACAAGGAAAAACCACCTTATTGCAATGTGTTAGTAGCAGGCAGCCCTTAGAGGTAGTAATCGGCAACTATTCGCATAATAACCAACAACTGCAATCCTATTTACAGAATATTGGACATACTCGAATTAGCCACTTAGGCAGTGCGCTAAAATTTTGTAAAATTGCCGAAGGTATTTTTGATCACTATCCCAAATTTGGCCCTTGTTCAGAATGGGACACCGCCGCGGGGGTATGTATTTTGCAAAATGCAGGCGGTTCGGTGGTTGATGAGCATGGCAAGACGCTTAACTATAACACCCAATCTAATTTACTCTCCCCGCCCTTCTTCGCCTCTGGCAAGCCTAAATAAATCGCAATGACAAATCAATCGCTTGGATATTTTTAGTAATACTGCCAATCGAGATAAAATCAACGCCAGTTTGGGCAATGGATACAATGGTTGTACTATCGATATTACCTGACGCCTCAAGTGGCACAATGCCAGCCGACATATCCACAGCTTGAACAAGCCTATCAAGTGAAAAATTATCACATAACACCCGTGTAATACCCTTTAAAGTCAACACTTCAGAAAGTTGGGTCAAATCTTCCACCTCAACAATTAACGCCAAATCAGCATACTGAGCCTTGGCCATTGCCACTGCCTGAGTGATCCCGCCAGCAGCCATAATATGATTTTCTTTCAGCATCATGCAATCATACAGCCCCATACGATGATTAACACCGCCACCACATTTAACCGCGTATTTTTGCGCTAATCGCAATCCAGGAATGGTTTTTCTGGTGTCTAACAGCTGAGCATGAGTATGGGCAATTTTATCCACCAAATGCCGAGTTTGCGTTGCCACGGCGCTGAGCGTTTGTAAAAAATTAAGTGCCACCCTTTCTGCGCTAATAATCGCCCGAGAAGAACCTGACAAAGTGCATAACAGCTGATTTTTCTGAATCTTATCACCTTCACCCAGCTGCCACTCAATTTGCATATCGCCGTCCAATGCCAATAAGGCAGTTTGCGCATATTCAATACCACAAATAACGCCCGCCTCTCTCGCAATAATCTGCGCCGACACTGTCGTATCTTTCAACAAACTGGCAGATACATCACCGGTGCCAATATCCTCGCTCAACGCCATCTCAACTATATTACTCACTTGCCTATTCATTGATAAATTCACCGATAAGCCGCGCTGATTCTTCGCTGGCATTAAAATTAAGTTGCTGATGAATAGCTCTAAATTCTTGGCTCAATATACTCACATCACTCTGGAGAATTGCCCTGGCGTGCTTGGCAATATTTTCACCATTCGCCTCATCTTGAATTAACTCCGGCACCAATGCTTTATTAGCAATAATATTGGGCAAACTAACCCACTTAATTTTGACCAACCTGGCAGCAATAAAATAACTCAACGCTGATAATTTATACACCACCACCATCGGCACACCAATCAACGCCAACTCCAAAGCTGCCGTGCCACTCGCCACCAATACCAAATCCGCTTGCGGCATTCGCTGATGCGCATCCCCCGTAGAAATACTCACGTTTTCCTGCTCAGCCAAAGGCGTTGCCCATTCAAGCAACTCATCATCTGCCAATGCCAAATGAAATGTTAGTTGCAAATCCTGCCGTGCCATCACCGCAACTGCTGCCAACATTTCAGGCAACAACCGAGTGACCTCACTCACGCGCGAACCCGGCATAAGTAAGATAGTATTAGTGGGTTGATAATTAACCCTAGGCTGCAACGTTTCAGCCAATGGATGCCCAACAAACACGGCACGTTGCTGATGTTTTTGGTAAAAATCTACCTCAAAAGGAAACAAACACAACACCAAATCCGTTGATTTTTTAATATGCTTAATACGCCCCTGTCGCCATGCCCACACCGATGGCGAGATAAAATGCACCGTCTTAATACCTTGGCGTTTAAGCTTCCTCTCAATCACAAAATTAAAATCAGGCGCATCCACCCCAATAAAAACATCTGGTCTATCCGCAGAAAAATACTCAATCATCACCGCGCGCAATCGCAATACAGAAAACAGCTTCTTCAGCACCTCACTAAAGCCCATCACATTCACCCGCTTTTGATCCCACAACTGAACGCAACCTGCTTTTAGCATTTTCTCACCAGACAAACCCTCAATTTGCACGCCAACTTGTTGCGCCTTTAGTGCTGCCACCAACTTGGCACCAATTAAATCCCCCGAAGTTTCAGCAGCACTAATCGCAATTTTAACGCTCATTGAAGACTATTTTCTCGGCAACATAATTTGCGGCTCTTCATCAAAGCCACGATAAATCACCATAATATTCCCAATCACCTGCACCAAATGCGCCTGCGTTATCTGAATAATCTCATCAATCATGGTTTGTTTGTCTTCCTTATCAGTCACCCGAATTTTAATCTTTAGCAACTCATGCTTAGTCATCGTTGATGCCAATTCTGCCATCACCGACTGACTCAACCCATGCTGCCCAACCATTACCACCGGTTTGAGATTATGCCCACGAGCCCGTAAGAATTTTTTTTGATTATTGGTTAGTTTTGTCATGATTTTTCTAAAATATGTAAATATTCAGTGGTGTTATTGGTTTTGTTAAATCGTAATACTCTCATTATTGTCTAATCCCCTTTATTTATTTTTCAACCATTACACTGCCCTAAAAAACTTAACGCACTCATAATTTTACCCTTGTTCGTTTCTTTTTAATGCTATACCCCCATAATTTTAGTCCATCAGTTTCCACATTTATATCAGCCTCATAACTCACTTCGGGCACCAAAAAATCCGCAAGTTGCTCAATAGAATCATAATTAACTCTATAATTTGGATATTTTTCATGGATGTTATCTTCATCAATAACAATTTCAACTTCTAAAATATATTTAAATGTTTTCATGTTTTTACCCCTGAAAAATATATTTCCTATGATAATGTAAAAATTCCTCTCTACCCTTGATAGGCAAATCAGCGATCACTTCTTTATGGTTTATTTGCAATCTTTCCCTATTGCTACTTGTTAGTTTTTTAGAAATCAAGATTTCTTTTTTATCCGTAAATGTAATTAAGCCAACACCTTTATCAAATAATTTATCATACAACGGAGACAACAAAAAGCCATTATACGGATTTAATCTTTCTTGATTATTACTATGAATCCATGGCTTTATATGACTGGCAATTAACAATCTTTTTTCATCA
>JAJRPY010000016.1 GCA_024280535.1 Gammaproteobacteria bacterium
AATAAGGGTTATTTTAACAAAAGTTGGTTGTTTTGTCTATGATTTTTGTTATGTTTATTGTTATAAATCAAGTGGTTGGGTGGTTTTTAAGGGTTGACTATTTATATAACAAGACTTGCAAGAGACTTGGGTATTCATCGTAATATAATTTACTCTTTTCAGCACCCCCTTGAGGAATAAATACTTAGCCTTTGCACAATCTCTATCAATGTATTTGCTTAACCCAGTGCTGGAGTTTGTGCAGTGCTTTTTTGTCTTTAGAATGGCATTGATTTTCAAGAATATTTAGACGCTCGGTGAGTTCGGAAAACACCATTTCATAGTGCTGATTTTTGATTTCTTCTTTGTAAAGTTTGGATTTTAGGCGGGTGATAATGCCGTGATACACTTTATCATTTGCGCTGTGGATGGCAGTGTCTGCTTCTATTTTATAGATCGCATTATTTTTAATTTGTTGCATTTTTTGGATGTGTTGATCTTGCTCAAAATCCATATTAATACCGGGGTATGCCAATCTCAGGCTGTCTGTTGTGACGTAGCCTTCGTGGGTTTGCAATTTGCCATTATTGATTTGATTTTGAATATCAAAACGGCTAATGCCTAGTATTTTTGCGGCTTTAGAGACGCTTAATTTAACCATAACACTCTCCTCAAAAAATAAGTTATGCCCGACAATGTAACCCTATTTTAGGATTTTGTCAAGTTTGTTACAGCTTCAAGCAAGCCTTTATCACTGGTTTTTGTGGCCACTTCGATTTGGGTAAAACCTACAGATTGTGCAAAAATTTTAATACGTTCGCTTAGTGCCACTAATGGATAGCCTTTGATTGCATTTAACGCGTTAATATCCATTTGCTCAATTATTAGCAACAGTGCGCTAAGATTGCCAATACTGGTTGCGCTGATGATGCCTTTGTCGCTTTGCAAGAATGTTGATAAAGCCTGCTGATGCAGTGGCGTTACATGGCATACCACACGTTGATAGACTTCGATATATTCAACTGTATTTTGCGACTCTAAGCCCTCTTTGAGCGTTTCTCTGCCGCCTTTGCCTCGAAAAATCAATATTTTCTTATTAGCAAGTGCTTTGATTTCTGGCAGTGCTAACAACGCCTCGCTGGAGGCTTTTTTGCTAGGAAAAGCATCAACTTTAATGCCGTATTCTTGCAATTTTTTGGCAGTGGCTATGCCTACGGCAAACAATTTGCTAGGTTGATGCTCTAAATTCTTAAGCACTTTTAAACCATGCTCAACTGCGTTGCTACTGATAAAAATCAACACATCATACTGGCTTTTAAGCGCTGTATTGCTTAGTGGCTCAATCTCTAAACTGGGGAATAAAATGGGTTGGTAGCCGTGCTGACTGAGCAAAGTTTGCAAGGGTTGCACTTGAGTCAAGGCGCGTGTGAGTAAAATATTCAAGCTAGTAATACCCCTAAAAACCCAATAATTCGGCAATGATACGCACTTTGTCCAAGGTTTCGCGCTCTGCAAATTGGCAAATTAAAACGGTTTTTGTGTTGATATGGGCAATGTTTTCAAGATAGCTACGTATTTGCTTTTCATCCCATACCTGTGCGGAATACAGCACTGGATATTGGTTAAAACTCAATCTAACGCCCGAGACTTGTACTTCTTGTAAATCCAGTTTGAGCCTGCTGGAGGATTGGAAACACAGCTGATAGCCAGACAATAATGCCATTATTTCTTGGCTTGGCGCTTGGTCAATATCGCAAAATAAAACAAACTGTTTTGAATAACCTTGCACTTCGTTCAGCAGTTTGCTCAATGTTGTGGGATTGGTTAATTGCGAACGCTCAATCGTTAGCACTAGGGTAAAACTTTGCGCTTCGTCTTCTTCAATGTCACTAAAAATTTGCTCTAAATCTTCCTGCGTATCTATGGGCAACGATAGTGCTTTAAAAATGGCGGCATAATAACTAAAGCGCCAATCTTGGGGCAAATCATCGGGATAAAAATCATCTTGTAAATCCAGCCCACTACGACCAATTAAAAATTCTGTTTTATTCATTTGCTTCTATAATAGGTAAAAAATTATACTATATCAATTATGCCCGACATTCTACTACCAATTATTGCTCTATTAACAGGTTTTATACTTTTAATTTGGAGCGCCGATACTTTTACCGACAATGGCGCAAAGATTGCCAATATTTTCAACGTATCACCCTTGGTGATTGGCTTGCTTATTTTTGGTTTTGGCACTTCGGCACCTGAGATGCTGGTATCAGGGCTGGCAGCTATGAATGGCAATACTGGGTTGAGCATTGGTAATGCCATTGGTTCTAATATTTTTAATATCGCCTTAGTCTTGGGCATCAGTGCCATTATTACCCCTATTCAAGTTCAAGAAAACATCCTTAAAAAAGAATGGATATTTTTAATGGTGGCAACCGTATGTGCTGGATTATTATTATGGGATGGGCGATTAGATAGAATAGATGGGCTAATTCTTATTGTGCTATTGCTATTATTTTTAATCTACACCTTTAAGGCAGCTAGCAAAAATACTCACCATGAATTTGACAATCTTAACCAATCGATTGACAAAAGCCAGACTAAAAAAACTTGGACAATGCTGATTGTCGGCTTGATTGTGTTAATTTCCAGTGCCAAATTAGTGGTTTGGGGTGGTGTTGCAGTGGCACAATTTTATGGGATTTCTGACCTTATTATTGGGCTGACCGTGGTCGCATTAGGCACCAGCTTGCCCGAATTAGCCGTGTCCATTGCCAGCGTACTTAAAAAACAATACGAGATGGTGGTCGGCAATGTGATTGGCTCCAACCTATTTAATACCATTGCAGTGCTTGCCATTCCAGGGCTAATTCATCCTTCAGACGTGCCAATAGCCGTACTCAACAGAGACTATCCAATTATGCTGGCACTCACCATACTGCTTTTTATTGTTTCTTATAAATTTAGCAAAAAATACATTATCAATCGCTTTGAAGGGGTTATCTTGGTCTCTGTATTTGGTGCTTATATGTGGCTATTATTTTGAACATCAACTGTCATAACGAAACCCAAAGTAAGCAGTTTGCCAGACAGTTGGCACACTGTGCGGGCGAAATTAATCAGGCACTGGTTATTTACTTAGCGGGTGATTTAGGGGCAGGAAAATCCACCTTAGCGCGCAGTTTTATTCAAACCTTTGGCTTTGATCGTGTTAAAAGCCCGACCTATAGCTTGGTTGAAAGTTATGTCAATCAGCAAATCAGCATTCATCATTTTGATTGTTATCGACTTAGCGATCCTGAGGAACTTGAATACATCGGCATTCGAGAATACTCAGCACCCGGCCATATTCAGCTCATCGAATGGGCAGAATTGGGTCAAGGTGCTATTAATCCAGCTGATATGATTATCCAAATAACAGGTATTGATAAGGCCAGAACTTTGGCAATTAGCGCGCATAGCAACATCGGCAAGCAACTACTCGCATGCGTCAATTCGTTGAGCTCTTAGTCAGCCTTGCTCGGTGCTTGATTTTCCTTAGGCGGCTCGTAACTGGGGTCATTTGGATTCATAAATACAAAACTGTAATTCTCCCCAGCTTGAAGTTGATCAAAATCCACTACCATGCCTTCTAGCAAGGCTTTTTGTGCATAAGCAAGAATATACTCAACACCATTTGACTTAAGGTGAATATCGCCTTCATTGCGCTCATCAAAGCCCATCAAATACTGAAAACCTTCTTCTGTTTGATCAACAGCAAAGCGAATAATTAATCCTTGATTTTCAGGATTGTGGGTTGATAAGGCAATTTCTTCTGCGGCTTTTTTTGTAATTGTGATCATATTGTTTTAACGTTGGTTTTAATAAAATTGACAAATTGCACAACCCACTGATTGCCCACCAGATTGCGCAAATGCGTATATGAGGCTAATAAATTATATTTAATAATGCCATCACGCTGATTATCCACACCCACACCGCGCAAAACCTTAAAAGCATAACGTGTATTAACCTCAATATTTTCTAACTTGGAATAATGAAATTCGTGCGCTTTAATGCACTTAGACACGCCAAGCCATGGATGCTGATCATTCGGCTCAAGCTGCACGTAGCCTCTGCCAATCGGCTTGGGTGTCATTTTTGCATCGGCATCAATCACGCCAACCATGGGATAACACCCCTCTTCGGTGATAATTTGATTGCTCAAATACATTAAACCACCACATTCGGCATAAGTCGGCAAGCCTTGTTCAATTTTGCGTTTAATATCTATCAATAATGCATGATTGGCACTCAATTTATCTAGCTGCATTTCAGGAAAACCGCCGCCGATAAACAAGCCATCACAATCAGGCAGGCACTGGTCTTTAAGCGTATCAAAATAAATAATACGAGCACCTAATTGCTTAAATTGATCCAGATCATCTTGATAATAAAACCCAAAACTGCTGTCTTTGGCAATGGCTAGTGTCAATTTGGCATCAAGCGTATGAATAACCGCTGGCTGGGCTTTGGGCTTTGGCGCTTCGAGCGCCAGTATATGATTGATATCCACCTGATCTTCAATAATGCGCGCGGCAGTATTGATAAATTGCTGCGACTCTGAGGCTTCATTTGCCGGCATTAAGCCAAGATGGCGTTCATCAATCATCAATTCTGTAGCGCGACGCACAGAGCCAATGACTGTAATATCGGTGTAATACTCAATGGCTTGGACTAATTTTGACTGATGGCGTGTGCCTGCCACTTTATTAAGAATAACACCAGCAATATTAACCTTGGCATCAAAATCTTGATAGCCCTTAAGTAAAGGCGCCACGCCGCGGGTGATACCAATGGTATCAATCACCAATACCACGGGGATATTAAGCAACTTAGCCAAATCAGCATTAGCATCACCACCAGAAACGCTCATACCGTCATACAGACCCTTATTGCCTTCGATAAGGGAAATATCTGCCAGACTATTTTTTGAACGGTAAAGCGCGATAATTTCCGCCTCAGACATAGTATAAAAATCAAGGTTATAACACGCCTTTTCACTGGCCTGTGACAGCCAAATTGGATCAATATAATCTGGGCCTTTTTTAAAAGGTTGAATGCTAAGATTGCGCTGGCTTATCGCACCACAAATCCCCAGACTAACCACGGTTTTGCCTGAGGATTTGTGTGCTGCGGAAAGATAAACGGACATTATGCGCCCTGCTTAATGGCCTTGCTTATTTCTGATGATGTGGGTCAGCCACTTCATCCGCCAAACTTTCTGGCAAAAATGGCAAGAATTTAACCAAATAAGTAATGGCAATTATTGCGACTGCCACCCCTCCTAAGCCCAACATCAATTCTGGTAAGGTAGGCGTATAGATAACAATTGTGCCATAACCTTCTAAAACCTCTTTACCTGGGAAAAGTTCCATTGGATATGCTTGACCACCTACAATTAATACATACATTTGAATAATACCACCCACTAACACCAACAATGATGCCAATCCTATAGCAGAACGATTGCCTTTAAACATTGGGTGATAAATTAACGCCATTGGGATTAAACCGCCGAGAATGATTTGCCCATACCAAAATAACTTAGTATAAATGCTATCAATATCAAATAAAAGCATCGCAACAGTATTATTTTCAGCTAAATAAATGTTACCGATATGAAATACCATTACAAAATACATTGTTGCTGCGACAAATACGCCAAGTAGATTTCTCAAACGATTAACAATAACATCACCTAAAGGGCGATTGCTCCATTGATAACTTGACATTAAGACCAAGATAAAGAATGCCAAGCCAAAGGAAAATGACATTACGACAAATTTCGGCGCCATAATCATTGCATCGTAAGTATGGCGTGCCACCAACAAACCAAAAATAGAGCCTGTTCCGGTGGTTAAAGCCAATCGCCAAATAAACGCAATCAAGCCTACTTTAGCACTAAATTTATTCAGTCGGCGCTCAAACATCATCCACAAATACACCGCAACAATCACAAAAAAGCCGTTATACAAAATAATATTCCACGCAAAAACTGACTTAAAATTATATTCTGTCATTGCCACAATCAGGCGATCTGGACGACCCAAATCAAGCACTAAAATCATCAATCCGCCTGCCAGCAATGCCAATGCCACCAAGCCTGACAAACGCGACAAAGGTTTATAAATTTTCTTACCGAACACAGAAGCGATTGAGGCAATATTTAAAGCACCCGATGCTGCCACAATTAGAAACAAAGCAAACACATGAGGCAAGCCCCAAACGATGCGATTGTTCATTCCTGTAACCCAATGGCCGTTGTGCTCCATAAAATAAACACCGCCCAATGCTGCCAAAATAAAAGCGCCTAAGCCTGCAACCAATGCATAAAAACCTAAACTCTTACCCTGTATTTGTTCGTAACGAATAATGCTCATAAACTTCTCTTAAACTCCACTATAACGTACCGCTGTGTTTAAATTTAAATCTGCACGGATTTGAGTGCTTTGAATTTTCTTTAAGGTTTGGTTAATCTTGCTGCTTGAATCGTACAGATCACCAAAAATAACCGCATCACTATCAACACTCGCCACACAGGCTGGCTGCTCACCCTTATCTACCTTATGCACACACATTGTGCAGGATTCAACCGTGCCTTTGCCTCTAGGCATGTGCTCTTTTTGGTTTGTCAAGTCTTCATGCACGAACGATCTGGCATCATACGGACAAGCCATCATACAATAACGACAACCAATACACAGGTGCTTATCCACCAATACAATGCCATCTTCACGTTTCATTGAGGCATTAGTAGGGCAAACATCGACACAAGGCGGCTCTTCACAATGCTGGCACATCAAAGCAAGATTGCTAATTCGACCCGTTGTTGTATCTCTAACCTTTAATTTTTTAATCCAACCCGCTTGTTGATGACCAGTTGAATGCTCTTCACCCCCCCAGCCCTGCTCTTGTTGACAGGCATCGACCATATCATCAATATTTTCTTCGGTTAATTGATTGGTATCAATCAACATACCCCAGCGTTTTTCATTGGTCACTGGGTTGGTTTCTTTAGGTTGGGCAGCAAAGGTTGTTAGCGAAATGCCACTGGCAATGGTTGCAACGCCGATTGTGGACGTGGCACTGCCTTTAATAAACTCGCGACGATTTAATTTTTTCATTAGATTTCCTCCGCTGGCGTCGTGCGATGACAAGAAAAGCAGTCTAGGCTGACACCCACTTTTTGATGGCAGGTTGAACAAAATTGATCGGGTGCATTAATGGGAATATACTCATCATGCTCATCAACAGAGGCATGACACTCCACACATTTTTTCAACTGCACAGAGCCACCACGCACCCCTTGACGCAAGGTTTTATCACGCTTATGCACCAACAGATCAGGGTGCATTTTTCTTTGCAAGATAAGACTGGCAGTATGGCTCATATTCGGGCGTTTATGTGCTTTTTTGCCGCTATCCTTGAGTTCTGTTGCTTTTTTTCCAAGGTTAAGCCCATGATGATCAGTATGCGCAAACGCACTGCCCAACATTAGACTTAAAAAAACAATTAATAAACGCTGCATAATGACTCTCTTTTAAAAAAATTAACCAGTATTATTCGCCAAGACCCATTTGGATATAGCCCGTAGGACATACATCAGCACAAATATGGCAACCCACACATTTACTGTAATCGGTATCAACATAACGACCCAAGGTTGCCTGATCTTTCTTCACCTTAAACACCGCGTCTTGAGGGCAATACATAACACAATTATCACACTCAAAACACAGTCCACAAGACATACAACGACCCGCCTCTGCCTGAACTTCCTCTTCAGAATAGCCAATTAGACGCTCTTCAAAGTTGCCCAATACGTTATCCACATCAACCAAGGTATGATTGCGTGCATTGCGCTCTTCTTGCTCAAAATGACCTAAGAATAATTCAGTATGAGAAATGATTGATGCGTAGGCACGGTCTTCATAGTTATGAATTGCATAATCTGCTGAATCAGTTGCCTCACCTGCTGCACCGCCCTTTTTGTATTCCGCAGGCGCTAAATCCCACTCTTCCAATTTTTTAGCCAAATCAAAATAATGCACGTCCACTTTATTACGCGCTCTTTGGTTGTTGCCAGATAGAAAGTCATCAATACTTTCAGCCACGATACCTGCTTGGCCAATAGCGGTTGTCAATAAGTGCGGACGCACTACATCGCCACAAACGAAGAAACCTGGCTTGTTAGGGATTTGGTAGTTTTTATCTGCATCAATAAAGCCACGTTCGTTGAAAAATGAATTGTCCATCCCTTCTGCATCAACACTTTGTCCAATGGCAGATACGATTAACTCACATTCAATATTAAACTCTGAACCTTCAATAGGGGTGTTGCCGTCTTCTTCTAAACGCACAAAACGTAGCGCAGTGGCACGGCCGTCCGCATCAGTAATAACTTCAATAGGGCTTAACTGGCCTTGAATATCAACACCTTCACGCGTGGCATCGTCAATTTCTTCTTGCGCCGCTGGCATATCTTCAACCGTTGAACGCGTTGTTAGTAACACATCAGCACCTAGGCGCTTTGAGGTATCAACCACATCATGAGCGGTGTCATTAAAAATAATATGCTCTGGGCGATCTTTATCAGCAATATTAGTAATATTACCCAAACGACGCGCCACTGAGACCACGTCAATAGAAGTATCGCCACCACCAATACAAATCACTTTACCGGTAATATGCTGCAAACGGCCTTGGTTATACGCCTCTAAGAATGCAACACCTGATACACAGTTAGACGCTTCGCCACCAGGGATTGGCAAGGTACGGCCGCTCATAGCGCCAATGGCAAATAATACTGCATCGTACTCTTTTTCCAATTCTTCAACCGTTACATCAACCCCAACCTTAGTGTTCATTTTGGTTTCAACACCCGTGGCAATAATGCGCTCAATTTCATAAGCCAATACATCACGAGGCACACGATAATCAGGAATACCGTACATCATCATACCGCCTAATTGGTCGTATTTTTCAAACACTGTAACCGCATGACCTTGGCGACGAAGTTGCAACGCTGCCGCCAAACCGCCACAGCCACCACCAATAATGGCCACTTTTTTGCCCGTATCTTTAGCAGTAATATCAAATGTATAGCCTTCTTTTTTAGCATTATCACCAATAAATTGCTCAACGGCATTAATACCAACAGTATCCTCAACTTCATTGCGATTACAGCCATCTTCACAAGGTGCTGGGCAAACACGACCCATTACTGACGGGAACGGGTTGGCATCTGTAGAACGGCGAAAAGCGTATTCTTGCCAAGTCATATCACCTGCAGGCTTTTCCATGCCACGTACAATATCTAGCCAGCCACGAATATTATGGCCTGACGGACAAGAACCCTGACAAGGAGGCGTTTGTGTTACATAAGTAGGACATTTGTGTGAAGTGTCTTCCTTGAAAATCATTTGATTCCATGGCACTTGACCTTCGTCCTCATCTTTGAAAAGTCTAAAAGTATGGTTTTCACCTTTGGTAGGTTGTCCGTAAGCATTCTTTTGCATAATAATCTCCTTGTTTTTTTTATTCGGTTTCTACCACTTCCGCCTCTACAGCCTCCGTAGTATCAGTTTGTGGCTTGTCTAAAATAATGGCAGCGCTAACCAATTGGTGCACACTGACAATCATATATGGATCAAAATCAAATTTAGGTAATACCTTGCTAAATTGCGACTTGCAAATCGCACAAATAGCTGCCAATGTATTTACCCCTTGGTTTTCTTCTACCGCTTTAAGCGCTTGCATTCTTGGCATGGCACCTTTAATACGAATTTCCATCAAATCATCAGTCAACAAACCGCCGCCGCCGCCACAACAGAATGTCGATTCTTTGATGGTAGAGCGCTCCATGTCAACATAATTATTGCAAACCGCTTTAATAACCTCTCGTGGCAGGATAAATTGACCGCCTTCAATGCCACCCATATTGGTTGCCCGTGCAACATTACAAGAATCATGAAAAGTCACTGTGCGATCGTCGTTTTCTGACTTATCAAAGGTTAATTTACCTCGTTGGATTAAGTCATACGTATATTCGATAATATGTTGTGGCTGGGGGTATCTGTCGTCCAATTGTTTTTGTAATTTCATCGCGTATTCATCGCTAGATTGAGCGCCAGCACCGACACCGCTTAGAGTATTCCAAAAACTATAGGCAACACGCCATGCATGCCCACATTCTCCTACCATCACCCGTGAAACTTACAAATCAAGTGCTGCTTTACGAATCCTTAATGCCGCCTTGCGCATAATATCGTAAGAACCGATAAACATACCAAAATTAGCCCCCTCGGAAGCATAAGAACTGAGCGTCCAAGTAACACCGTCTTGATAAAACACCTTGCCATAGCCAATCAAGCCATCAATATGCGGCTCTGCAAAAAAATCAGCCGAAGGGGTAATGAGCAATATTTCAGCGCCCTTTTGATCTAATGGATATTTAACGGGTGCACCAAAATCTTCTTCTACTTCTTCTTCAAGGTCTAATAAGGTATCTTTTAATGCGGGTTCAGGCAGTCCCAAATTATTACCAACCGTCAACGCCTTGCCCAAAATTTGATTACAATATTTTTGACCAATGCCAATGGTGTCTAATACTTCCCGCGCAGCCATAGAAATTTCTGCCGTATCAATGCCGTACGGGCAAAATACCGAGCAACGACGACACTGGGAACACTGATGAAAATAGTTATACCAATCATCAATCATTTCATCATCTAAGTCTTTAGCGCCAACCAACTTAGGAAAATGCTTGCCTGCAAAGGTAAAGTAACGACGATATACACTACGGAATAAATCTTGGCGCGCAACTGGCATATTTTTAGGATCCGAAGAGCCGAGAAAATAATGGCACTTATCCGTACAAGCACCACACTTAACGCACGAATCTAAAAAGACTTGAACGGAGCGATATTTGGATTTAAGGTCGCCGATTTTTTCAATTGCCACCTCTTTCCAATTATCAACCTTTTCGCCAGGAAAGCCTAAAGGTTTTTGAAATTCATCTATAGATTTAAACGGGCCTTCGCCTTGCATAATCCCTGGTTTTAACTCAGGAATTTCAATATAGGTTGGTAATTTAGGGATATCAAATTCTTTAGCAGCCATCTTATTTGTCCTCGCCTAATGTTTGATCAAGCTTTACAGTATGCTCTTTTTCTTGCTTTAATGCCCAAGCAGAAATGTGGCGTTTTTTGCGCGCATTATCAACTTGATTGCGTGTCGGGCTAAAGAAAATACCCGGCACGTGTAATAATTTTGAAATAGGGAAAATTGCCAATAATACAAACACTAAAAACAAATGCACTAAAAAATGAGTTTCGGTAGGTAAGTTACTCCAATCAAAAGTAAGCAAACCCGAGGCAAAATTCTTGACCATAATCACATCTGTATGATTAC
Organism: Gammaproteobacteria bacterium; assembly: GCA_024280535.1. GTDB lineage: Bacteria > Pseudomonadota > Gammaproteobacteria > PS1 > Pseudothioglobaceae > Thioglobus_A. The sequence goes on from JAJRPY010000016.1 coordinate 11,434, forward strand.
TGGTAAAGGTCATCACTGCGCCACTAATGCCAATGACCAATAGCATTAATAGCATTAAATAATCACTCGGTGCTGAAATATAACGAATACGTGGTACAAAAATACGGCGCACTAACAAGCCAGACAAGCCAATTACCATAAGAAAGGCGGCATATTTAAATGGCTGGATTAATAAGAATATCTCAGGCAAATCACCTGGAATAAAATATCGCAAATGGCGTATTAAGACTAATAACAGGCCAAAATGAAATAAGAATCCGAATAACCAGATCCACTTGTTTGAACGAAACAGGCTTTCAAATAAAGTCACTTCTCGAATCATTCTAAAAACCACACCTGTTTGTGTTAATGGAGTTGGTGCAGTTGGGATTTTTAAAGGCGCAGGGGTAATAGAAAATTGATAGATTTTTCTACCCATGCCCACAATAAAAATAAATAGGGAGATGTAAAATAAAGCGGTAAAAATAATGCTTATAGTTGACATATTGCTCTCAAACTTAAAGTTTAAAAAATAAAAAAACACCTGCGTAAAAGCAGATGTTTTCTACTTAGCGATATCTAATTAGATACAGCCCGTTGGCTTAGGTAGGCCAGCAAAACGACAACCTTGCTTACCTGGACCATAAGGGAATAAAGAGTAAAGATACTTGGAATTACCTTTGTCTTTGCCCATCTTCTTAGCGATTGCTTTTGTAAGTACGCGTACTGCTGGTGCAATTTGGTACTCTTCAAAATACTCACGTAAGAAATTGATTACGCCCCAATGCTCATCAGTCAATTCAACTTCGTCATCAGCAGCCATTTGTTTACAAATGTCTTCGTTCCAATCTTTAAGATCTACCAAGAAACCTTCTTCATCTACTTCAGCGCCACAAATTTGTGCCATCGTTATACTCCTATATAAAAATTATAATTAAACCCAAGAAACCGCAGTTCCATGTTCCACAACCAAATCAACAAAGCCAGCATAATCAACCAATTTGATATTATCTGCCAGTTTTGAAGAAATTCCTCTCGCCTCAACGTCACCCTGAAGTGCAAATACACGACCAGCAGCCGCAAGATCAGCAATCATTGATGATTTTGAGTTATTCGCCGCACTAATCACGCCGTCTTCGATTAACAAAATAACGCTTGTATCGTCAATCGTATTTAAACAAGACTGTAATGAATTGCGTTCGAAAGATGATTTATTTACTGTATGTAACATATTAAACTCCTTAGAAACTTAAGCAAACGTCTTGTTCAGACATAATTGCTTTAAGTTCATCATTAGTGACGACTTTAATAGAAGATTTCTCTGCCCAGTCATCATCCTCATCTTCATACACCAAAGGCATCAAATCAGACTCAGACAAGCCTCTTTCCTCTAAAGATTCTTTAGAAACATACAGCTTGTTGATGTCGTAATCGCCCAATGCGTGAAACGTTTTAGAAAAGTTTTTCATACCAATGCCATCAGTATTCTGACCTTCAACAATTTGGTAAACCCCATCATCCATAAAAGCCAATGATACATCTTGCTCAAAAGCAGCGGCAATTAATACCACTTCTAATGATTCAATTGCATAAACCGTGCCAAATGAAGAGCGGCGATTTAAATACATAAATTTCTTTGTAGCCATCTTAATCTCCAAATACCACTAAACGATCAGACTGAATGCCTGCCTCGATTAACTGACCCAAGCCAGAAATACGAAATGCAGGATGCAGGTTATAACCTTCGATAGCATTTTTAGTTGCCTCTGACTCGTCAAGCATACCTCGACGCAGTGCAGCTGCAACACAAACCACTAATTCAGGCTCGCCTTCAGCATTTTTAATATTTAAAGATGCCCAGTTATTAACAACATGGCGATCATCTTGTGGGGGTAAAGTAAAATTAGACGCATTATTCACTCCATCATGGTAGAAAAACACACGCATAATTTCATGTCCGTTTTCAATCGCCGCCTTGGCGAATTGAAAAGCCGAATCAGCCGCTTGGTGCTGATACGGACCTTCATTAACTTGAATTGCAAACTTCATATCAAACTAACCCTTAAAAACGAATATGTGCAGAAGAATTAAGCTCGTGACGCGCACCCTTCCAATCATTGATGTGGAATTTTGTGAACGGCAGGCCTGTCTTCTCAAAGAATGCTGGCCAGCCAATACGCTCAACCCACTCGCCAACTCTTTCCCAGTCGCGTGCGTCTTCTTTGTAAACACTTAAAATATTCTTAACCACGGCGCCAACTTCCGGCCATCTAGGCGGGTTGTTCGGCAAGTTGGAGGCAACCAATTTATGGAATGACGGCTTAGATCTGGCATTTGAGTTCTTGCCACCAATCCATAAGGCAATCTTAGAATTTTCAGGGTCATTAATCTGCATCGGCGGACAAGGTGGGAAACAAGCACCACAACAAATACATTTTTTCTCATCAACTTCCAAAGTAGGCTTGCCGTTAACCATCGCAGGGCGAATTGCTGCCACAGGGCAACGTGCAACCACGGTAGGACGCTCACACACCATTGAGACTAAATCATGGTTAATCTTAGGTGGCTTAGTGTGCTGAATGTTCAGTGCAATATCACCCTGACCACCACAGTTAATCTGACAACATGACGTGGTCATGTGTACGCGGTTAGGCATTTCTTCACGGGTAAATTCTTCGTGCATTTCGTCCATTAATGATTTAACCACGCCTGACGCATCAGTACCCGGTATGTCACAATGTAACCAACCTTGGGTATGTGAAATCATCGTTACTGACGGGCCAGTACCCCCCACAGGAAAACCTGCTTCAGTGAGTGCTTTTACCAACGCATCAACTTTAGAGCCATCTGCTACCATAAATTCAACATTTGAACGCATGGTAAAACGCACAAATCCATCTGCAAACTCATCAGCAATGTCTGCTAAGTGCTTAATCGTGTAAACATCCATTTGACGAGCCGTACCACAACGAACAGTGAAAATTTCTTCATTGTTCTTTGAGGTATGACGCAATACGCCTGGACGAGGACGGTCATGATATGCCCATTGGCCGTAGTTACGACGCATAGTTGGGTGCATGTATTGAATAGGATCTGGACAGCCAGACTCAATTGGCATTCTTGGTGCTTCAGCCATTTTTATCTCCTTATAATATATATAAATGGGTAATTTTAATTACCCGAAATTTTTCTTGGTTTCAGTCTTAAGCGTTTGCTTCGGCTTTATTTTCAAACCATTTAACTGCTTCTTCATCCCAATCATCCATACGCACGTATGATGAGGTACGAGTAGAGTTAATCATGTTTGGATTGACGTCAATGCCGATACCTTCTAAGAAGTTGACCACACCAATACGCTCAATCATTTCACCTGTTCTTTCGTGCTCTAAGGCATTTTCAGCAAAGAAATCAATCACTTCGCCAGCCAAGTCTTCAATCGCTTCTAAATCATCTGCCGTGTCCATTTTCATAAATGGCACCACTACTGAACCGAACAAATCACCGATTTTTAAGGTACGCTTACCGCCCATAATAATCATCACGCCTTTATCGTCACCAGTCGCTAAGATAGGCTCCACATCACCTTTGGCAATGTATTTATGCGTTAATGGCGACGTCACGTTTAAGCAATGCATACACTTAACACAGTTTTTGTTGTCAATTGTGAGTGAGGTATCTTCGTTAATAGTCATAGCAGAAGTAGGACAACGAGAAGTGATATTATCAACCACATATTGCGTGCCTTTATCTGCAACCATGGCCTTCCATAAATCTTGGTTGATTTTAATATCATCTCGCCAAGTACCAATTGTTGCAAAATCAGCGCGTTGTACCGTGTTCATACAGTCGTTTGCACAACCAGACACCTTAAACTTCATCTTGTATGGTAACGCAGGTCTGTGCATATCATCAAGAAAAGCGTTTACTAACGTACGCAATACCGCTTGCTCATTCACATTTGACATTTCACAACGTGAGGCACCTACACAAGACATACCAGTACGCACTGCCGGACCAGCACCGCCTAAATCAAAACCATAGTCATTGAATGTGTTAAAAATTCTTTGCGTGGTTTCTTCAGTGGCACCTTGTAACATAATATCGCCTGATTGACCGTGGAATGCAATTAAGCCAGAACCGCCGTTGTCAACAAACATATCACACATATCGCGTAATAGAGTTGATGTGTAATGCATGCCTGCTGGTGGCTGGATTCTTAATGTGTGAAATTCGCCAGCTGCTGGGAATTTGTATGTGCCGTCTTCATTCTTTAATTCATTGAACCGTGGAATAATACCGCCACCGTAACCAATAACGCCTACTGTGCCACCTTTCCAGTAACCTTTTTTGGTTACATAAGAGGTTTCCAGCGTGCCTAATACGTCACGTGCCATGTCTGCACCTGCGTGCGAATCTGTAGCAAGTCTTTTAAGACCTGTTACAAACGAAGGCCATGGACCATTTTCCAACTCATCAAGATTGGGTGTGTTATATAGCTCTTTTGCCATTTTATTTCTCCGATATATTTAATAAATCCTGAAAGTCAATCGCTTTCTGGATATGAACGGAACAAATTATACTGAATTGCAAGTAAATACCACTGTTTTATAGTAATATTATTGACTACCTCTTAGGGGGTATAAATGATTTTATCGAATCAGCAAGCGTGCACCAACTGCTTATTTTTTAACGCAAATATTCATCAACACGATTTGCAACACCACGACCTTCATTAATTGCCCAAACCACTAATGACTGACCACGTCGGCAATCACCTGCGGTAAAAATACCCACTTGAGAAGTTTGATATTGATTGTATTCGGCCTGGTAATTTCCTCGATCGTCTAGTTTAATATTTGCATCCTTGCTGAGATAATGTTCTGGTGCAACAAAGCCCATAGACAATAACACCAACTGCGTATCCCAAATTTTTTCACTGCCTGCAATTTCAGTCAATTGAGCGTTATCAAATACGACATCAATTGTCTTTAACCCCACTAAATTACCGTTTTCATCTTTGATAAATGACTTGGTCATTAATTGATATTGTCGCGGATCATTGCCAAACACAGATTGCGCTTCGGCATGACCATAATCAACACGATAAATAAGCGGCCAAAATGGCCAAGGATTATTATCAGCACGCTCAATAGGCGGACGCGACATTAGTTCAAAATTAACAACAGACTTGGCACCCTGACGAATAGCCGTACCGATACAATCTGTACCCGTATCACCCCCCCCAATAACAATCACATCCTTGCCTTTAGCAGATAATTCAGATTCATCAGCATGCCCCGTGTCCAGCAAACTTTTGGTATTTGAGGTTAGATATTTCATGGCCAAATGCACACCCTTGGCATCGCGATTTTCAACCGGTAAATCTCTGGCTTGACTAGCACCTGTGGTAAAAATAATCGCATCGAAATCTTGCTGCAAAGCGCTGGTGCTAATATCTTGACCAACATTAACGTTGGTAATAAATTCAATGCCACTCGCTTTCATCAAATTAACCCGACGTTCAACCACCTCTTTACCGAGCTTCATATTAGGAATACCGTACATTAATAAACCACCAATACGATCATCGCGCTCAAACACAGTCACGCCATGACCTAATTTATTCAGCTCATCCGCTGCTGCCATTCCCGCAGGGCCTGAGCCAACAATAGCCACTTTTTTGCCCGTTTTGCGTTTAATGCGATTGGGCTTAATCCAGCCTTGTTCAAAACCTTTGTCAACAATCGCCTGCTCGATATTTTTAATCGTCACCGCCGGATTGTTAATCCCTAGCACGCAAGCACCTTCACAGGGTGCTGGGCAAACACGACCGGTAAATTCTGGGAAATTATTGGTTTTCAGTAGTCGTGTCAACGCTTCTTGCCATTTGTCATTATAAACAAGATCGTTCCATTCTGGAATTAGGTTGTCAACTGGACAGCCATCATTTGACTGACAAAAAGGCACACCACAATCCATACATCGTGCGCCTTGTTGTTGTAAAAGCGCCACATCATGGGTGCCAGTAAAAATTTCACCGTAGTCTTTAAGTCGCAATTCAACAGCGCGATATGCCTCCGTTTTTCGATCAAATTCTTTAAAACCCGTTACTTTTCCCATTATTCAAACATTTAAAACTAAATCGAAATATTATACCCCTCAACCACCCCATAAGGAAAGCGCATCAAGTGCATTTAATTTATTGCTTTAAAAAAAGATAAACCAGTTTACTTGTTTAGATGATTGATTGACTGTATAATTGCCCTTTTTTTAGAAGTATTTATTTAAAGGATAGGTTCAAAATGAATTTAATTGACCAAATTGAAAACGAACAGTTACGATCAGATATTCCAGATTTTTCTGCGGGCGATACTATCGTTGTGCAAGTAAAAGTACGCGAGGGTGATCGCGAAAGATTACAGGCCTTCGAGGGCATTGTCATTGCTAAGAAAAATCGCGGCATCGGCTCTGCATTTACCGTTAGAAAAATTTCCCATGGCGAAGGCGTTGAGCGCGTATTTCAAACGCATTCTAAAATGATTGATTCTATTGAAGTCAAACGTCGTGGTAAAGTACGTCAAGCGAAGTTATACTATCTTCGTGAGCTCACTGGTAAAAAAGCAAGAATTAAAGAAAAATTGGCAAAAAGATAATCCAATCACCTTGCCTAATCAATACCGGATAGCATTCCGGTATTTTTTTGTCTAACCTTAAACCCCATGAAAAACGACGCGTTAATTAATCAATTTTTAGACCACTACTGGCTATCATCTGGCGCTAGTAGCAACACACTTAACGCCTATCGATCCGATCTAAGTTTATTTGCCAAATGGCTCAACAAGCCACTAATCAGCATAGACGATAGCACAATGGTGCAATATTTCACCCATCGACAAACCACCATTAGCAGTGCCACACAAGCCAGGATTCTAACGTGTTTTAGAATTTTTTATCAATATTTACTCAATCAATCTTTCATCACCCACAACCCCACCAGCAAACTGCATCATCCAAAAAAAACACAAAAATTACCCATTTTTTTGAATATTGAAGAGGTCAACAATCTACTGGATGCACCCGATGCAACCAGCACATTTGGTCGGCGGGACCGCGCTATGTTGGAATTATTATATTCTTGCGGATTAAGGGTTAGCGAACTCATCAACCTTGAACTTCAACACCTCAATATCAACGATGAATACATCCGCATCCTTGGAAAAGGTGGCAAGGAAAGGCTATTACCCATGGGCGAAGTGGCCATTGACTATCTTAAGATTTATGAACAAGAAGCACGACCATATTTACTCAAAAAAGGCCAAACCAATGGCTACTTTTTAAGCAATCGAGGTAGCAATATGAGCCGCCAAAATTTTTTCTATATCATTAAAGCCTACGCCCTAAAAGCCGGCATTGACAAGCCTCTTTCACCACACACTTTACGCCATGCCTTTGCCACTCACCTAGTACAACAAGGTGCTGATCTTCGTAGCGTACAACTAATGCTAGGGCATAGTGATATTTCCACGACGCAGATTTATACACATATTCAAAATGTGCAACTTAAATCCCAGCACAGAAAACACCATCCACGAGGCTAATCACTCGTCAAACAAGGCGTGACGCCTTTGTCCATCGCTATTAGCAATAGCCAATTCAGCAGGCGATTGATTGTAAAATTCATTCAACAAAGTTGCTATTGAGACTGTGCCACAAAAATAATCTTTGTCTTGCTTAATAATTTTGGCATCTTTTAAGCCCTTCTAGGTTTTGATTTTGAGTTCAATACAAAGAATAATGTTTATCAATACCACGCCCTGCAATTAATATTATTTTCTAGCGGTAAAGGCTTTAAACACAAACCAAGCAAAGGCAAAAACACCAATAGAAAATACCACATCACCTGGTACTCTAGCCCATACCAATGCATGCATAATGTCACTTTGCATAAATTCAACAGAGCGCGCAGACACATAACTTTCAGATATGCTTTGGTAAGTTTGCCATAATCCTTGCGGCAACAAGGACAAGAATGTCATCATTGCCAAGCCAATATTTAATCCCCAAAAACTAATCTTTAAGAGTTTGTTATCCCATTTTGTAATATCTGTTAAACCACGCATACAATATAGCATCAAGCCCATCCCTAATAATCCATAAACGCCGAACAATGAAGCATGTGCATGGTTGGCTGTAATATTAAGACCTTGCATATAATAAAGTGCTATTGGCGGGTTAAGTAAAAAACCAAACAGGCCTGCACCGACCAAATTCCAAAACAATACCGCACTAAAAAACATAAATGGCCAATGATAATTCATCTCCCAATTACGCTGGCTTTCTAACTTTTTATGATTATAAGCCTCAAAACCAATGACGACTAAAGGCACCACTTCAAGCGCTGAAAAACTTGCTCCTACTGCTATAATTGAAATTGGCGTACCACTCCAATATAAATGATGCAAGGTGCCTAATACGCCACCGCCTAAAAAGATAATAGTGGCAAATATTACCATGGTTGTCGCAACAGAAATTCGCAATAACCCCATACGGACAAACAATACTGAAATAATGGCCGCTGCAAACACTTCAAATACACCTTCTACCCAAAGATGCACAACCCACCAACGCCAATATTCTACAATAGCCAGATTGGTATTCTTACCCCACATAAAGCCTGCAGCGTATAACAACCCTATTGATACAGTTGCTAACACAACAACAAACAACAATGATTTAAGTTTTTTGTCTTTAAAAGCAGGCAATAAGGCTCTGAGCAACAACCCAACCCACAATATAAGACCGATAAATAAATAAATCTGCCAAAAACGCCCTAAATCAATATATTCGTAACCTTGATGCCCAAACCAAAAGTTTAAAGATAAATCTTCAATAAGACCATTGATTGCCAACCATTGCCCTACAAATGAACCCACCACAATCAGCAACAAACTAAAAAACAAGAAATTAACCCCAAAGCGTTGATATTTTGGCTCATGCCCTGAAATTAAGGGTGCTACATACAATCCTGTTGCCAGCCATGCTGTTGCAATCCAAAAAACAGCCAACTGCGTATGCCAAGTCCTAGTAACAGAATACGGCAAATATTCCATCAATGGCAGTCCATACAACCCCTGCCCTTCAACAGAATAATGCGCGGTAATAATACCCAGCAATACTTGTGTCAAAATAAGTGCTGTGACCACCCAAAAGTATTTAGCCGTCGCTTTCATTGATGGCGTGACTAGCGTATTTTCAATAAAATCATCTTTTGCCACGCCCCCTTCTGGCTCTGATTCTTGACGCCATTTGTCAAATTGCGAAGCATAGTACCAAACAATACCACCAATACCCGCCAATAGTAGAATAACCGAAACAATGCTCCATAATAATACCGACGGTGTAGGCGCATTATCTACTAATGGCTCATGTGGCCAGTTACTGGTATAAGTGATATTATCATCAGGGCGATTAGTTGATGCCGCCCAAGCTGACCAAAAAATAAAGGCACTCAGTTTTTTGGCCTTTATTTTATCAAGAACTGTACTAATTGGAAAGGCATAATCTTCTCTTAATTGTTGGTATTTTTCATCAGTAGATGTATATAAATTAACAAAGTGCTGCTCAGTTTTAGCAATGGCAACCGCCCTACTTTCACTAACCGTCACAATACCAGTTGTAGCATTGTAAGTATTTTGACGCATCATATTTTTCAATTCTACTTGGGATAATATCTCTTTTTGCTCTATAGTTAAAGACGCATTACTACTATTTGTATTAATAATTTTCAATAAATGCAATGCTTCACGATGAAGCCAGTCTGCTGTCCAATCTGGTGCTAAATAACTACCATGACCCCAAATTGAACCCTGCTGCATCCCGCCCACAGTTTGCCAAATATTTTGCCCGTCATTGATATCTTGTTTGGTGTAAATTGTCTCACCTGTTGAGCTTATCACTGCACTTGGAATAGGGGGCGCTTGTTGATAAATTTGACCACCGAGATACAACAAGGCAGAAAAAGACAACACCAAACTGACTGTTAATATTACCCACAAGCGCTTAATGGTAAAAAAGGTTGAATAATTTTGCACAATAACTCCTAAATAAAAATTACGATTAATTGATGTTACAACACGACAATAAAAAATCCTTGATATAGGTCAATTTTTTAAATTAATTTTGATTGGCACCTCTCCAGCATGCTTAAAATGAAGTGTAATATCAACAGAATCAAGGCTACTAATCGGTTTCTTCAAGCCTATAAACATAATATGATAAGACATAGGCTTGAGTGTTAATGTTTGCCTGGGCTGAAAAACTTGATTTGACCTGTGTAGCATTTTGGCAAAACCTTCTACAATCTTCGTTTGATGAAATTCGGTGCGTTTTGCAATAGAGCTTGAAACACTAAGTAGCACATCTTGCTGATTAGAAAGATTGGTTATTTTTCCGTATGCAGCAGCAAATCTAGCATTTTTTGCTGAGTTTCTTATTCTAAAATCTTCTACTTTTATCGTCGGCATTAAAGCGAGGATATTGTTAATAAATTCTGCCTTAGGTGTGCCTGTATAGCTAATATTACGCACTTCTCCCTCAGTATCAATTAGATAAATAGTAACACTGTGATCAAACAAACTAATCTTGTCATCTTCCGACTTACTGTTTTGTTTTTTCACAACAATACGAATATCTTCAACGGGTAAATTTTCACCTATTTTCTTGTATTTTATTTTAAATAAATTTGCAATATAGTCAGTTTGTTTTTTTGTTTGCCCTGTAATGCCAATAAAATCTTTATTAAAATAAGAGATAAAATCTTTTAAATGTTGAGGTGTGTCGTATTTTGGATCAATAGTTAGAAACATAATTTGAATATTTTCTTGCGCATATTTAGGTAATTTTTGATACAAATCATTTAAATAACCCAGTGTAAATGGGCAAATATCTGGGCAATTGGTGTAGCCAAAACTTAAAACAACCACCTTGCCTTTATAGTCGTTAAGTTGCATCGACTTTCCATACATATCTAATGCATGGAAATTACCACCAATGCCGCTAAACACAGGCAACTCTTTATTGGCAATAACAAAATTTGCAAACAATATGTTAAATAATAGCGCTAAGATTATTTTTTTCAGCATAATAATTTCTCCCAAGGAGCGGCACTTGGCAAGAGATACTGCTCTTTTATATTTAAAATACGATAGACCTTACCTACTTTTTCTAATTCAATTATTTGTTTAATTTTAGCAATACTCGGTTTACCTTTGCTATTAACACCCTTCCAGTCAATAATTAAGATTAACTGTAAATGATTATTGATTGTACTACTACTGATATTGCGTAACAAATGCTCGCCTTTTCCCATCCATAAATTACGCTTATTCAATGCATCAAACAATGAACCTGCATATCGATTTACGCCCATTTCCAATTGATAAAATGCATTTTCAATATTTTTTCTAGGCAGTGGTAAATTTAAATTGTTATCTAAAAATGCCATCCAAGCATAGGCAAAACTGCGTTTTTGATAATACTCAATATTAAATTCCACTAAAGAAGTGCTACTATAAATTGTTTGAGTTTTTTGTCTATTGACTCCAATAAGCACCAAATTTTTATTTAAATCAAATTTAAAAATTTCATTAATTCGTTGGATTTTTAATTTGTTACGCTCTAAATAACTTAATTTCAGCTCAATAATAAAGTCATTTTTGGTGTCTAATTTGGCATTGAGAATTTGTATATTTTTAACATTCTCAGGGTAGCCATCTCCACCATTGTGTGCAATAACCTGCTGGTAGTGGCGCATAACAGATGAAATCATTATATTTAAAGATAGTCCGTTAGTTTCAATAGATTGTGGCAATGCCTGTGTTCCAGTAGCATATATCCCAACAAAAAACAGCACGCAAAACGCTTTTGCATAACGATAAATGACAAAGGTAAATCCATCAATCATCGTTATACAAAAGCGTTTTTAAGAAATAATCCAGTTTTAATTTATGATTTTACTGGGTGCCTGAACCTGCTCCATTAAATCATTATTCCATTCACCCTCAACCGAGACATGTGCTGCGCCACCAAGCATAATTGCCTCAATTAAATTATGATTAACATAGGCATAGATGCCTGGTTGTTTAAAGGTGTAAATCGCCGCTACAGCCTCGCCACCATTCACGCTCCAAGTCTCTCTGTCAACAGTTGGTGTGTTATTAAACGAACCACCCGGCCAAACCAAATCACCATGACCACCAATTAAATGAATGCGTGAATCTTCATTGGCTTGTGAATGAATAAACAATACAGTTTCACCCACTTTGGCTTTCATAGCACCCTTACCAATCAAGGCGCCTTTCTTGCCGTTATAAGTAATATGTGTTGGCACTAATCCACGCATAACTTTTAGAGTATCACTCATAGAGGCGGCAGCATTTGGATAACGCTTGTAATTACCTTCTTTGTCTTGAGGAATGTACCAGCCTTGTTCGCCGATATAATAAGCCCGGTCATAAGTAACAAGATTACCTTTATGGTCTTTAAGCCCCGTTTTTGGTAAAATCATAATCGTACCATACATCCCAGAAACCACATGATACGGAATCATTATTCCGCCCGGTGCACAATGATAAACATAAGTGCCTGGTCTATCAGCCTTGAAACGAAGAACTACCTGCTCTCCAGGTGCTACTTTAGTCAAAGCGCCACCACCTAAGGCTCCTGTTGCTGCGTGAAAATCAATATTATGCACCAACAAATTGGTTTTTGGGTTTTTCAACGTTAATTCCACATAATCGCCTTCATGCACCACCATTATCGGCCCTGGATTACTGCCGTTAAAAGTCATTGCTTGAACAAACACATCTGGCTCAATTTCAATTTCTTTTTCTTTAATAATCATTTCCATCTCAATAATTCTGGGTTTTCCAGAATATTTTTGTTGATGTTTTGGTAAAAATGGCGGTGCCACCAAAATCTGTTTAACCCTCTCTAATCCTTGTAAATTTGCTTGTGTGCCAATATTAGCAATGTAACCTTTGGCGCTTTCTGCTATAACAGCACTTGATAACGATAAAATCAATACAGCGCTTAAACCTATTTTTTTAAACAAATATTTCATGATGCTAGCCTCTTATGATTGAATTAAATTTAATGTTATCAATACTCGCATAAAAAATCCTTGACACAGGTCAATTGTTATTAATTTAAAATTACAAGTGTTAAATATAGACACGCAAAAACTTTAAGTTGAATATTAAATTCCAATCAATTGTTTTAATTCAGTTGTTTTAAGCAAACTAATACAATTCTTATCAATTTTTATCAAACCCTTTTTTGAAAGTTTTTGAAGAATGCGCGAAAGCGTTTCTGGTGAAATGGTTAATTGGGATGCTAGAATTTGTTTGGATGTAGGCAAATGTATATCCACCAATTTACCATCTTTAAACGCCTGATTAAGCAAAAAACTCACCAACCTATAAGTGCTATTATAGAGTGCTAATTTATTAATTTCATTAACAGACCATTGCAAACGCTGCGATAACTTCCCCATAATTTTAAAACAAGCTTTGGGTGATTATTGTAAAACCTCCATATAAACTTGCGAATTGATACACAACACTGTACTTGGCACTAGCGCTGTGGCATTTAATGGATAGGTTTTATTATCTAAAAACATAATAGCCTCAGCAAAACTCTGATCTTTATTAACGACACTCATCACTTTTTCATTGCCTGCCATCGACAACAGGGCTAATTTTATCTTTCCATCAATATTGATAAAAAAGTCCATTGCCTTTTGCCCTTGTTGAAAAAGCAACTGGTCTTTTGCTAATACTTGATAGCGACTATGCTCACTTATTTGTGCTAATTCAATAGTATTAAATTCAGCAAATAAAATATTATTTTCTAAATTTTGTTGTTTATTTTTCAGCATATTTTCAGAGTTTTAACTGGATTAAACGCTTGTTTTTCTAATTTAACAAGCATAACACACTACTGAAAAAAATAACTACAAATATTGCACAGTCAAAATTTCGTAAAGAATATCGCCTGCGGGGGCGTGGACAGTGACTTCGTCGCCCTCTTCATTACCCATGAGTGCGGCAGCAATGGGGGAATGGCATGAGATTTTGTTGAGTGCAATGTCAGCCTCATCTTCGCCAACGATTTGGTAGGTGATTTCATTGTCGTCTTTGATATTCATCAAGGTGATGGTAGTGCCGAATACGCAGCGACCATCTTGATTCAGCCTAGAAACATCAATAACTTGCATACAAGACAATTTGGATTCAATTTCCTTGATACGACCCTCGCAAAAACTTTGTTCTTCTTTGGCGGCGTGATACTCGGCATTTTCCTTTAAATCACCATGAGCGCGAGCTGTGGCAATATCTTCTACAATACGTGGACGGTCAACGTCTTTAAGGGTTAAAAGTTCGGCTTCTAGTGCCTTGGCACCTATGACTGTCATGGGAATACTTTGCATATTACTATCCTATTGATTTAATGATTGAACCGTTCTTACGGTGATTTGTTCGTGAGTTTTTAATCCATCGAGCATAGCAAAAGCCGCAGCGACCGTTGTGGTAAAAGGCACTTTATGGACTAACGCCTGACAACGAATGGCGGCAGCATCTTCTACTCCTTGGGTATCTTCAGTGGAATTAATAATCAGGTCAATGGCATCATTTTTAATCATATCGACAATGTGCGGAGAGCCTTCGGATACCTTATTGATCATTTTACAGTCCAAACCCGCCTCAATAAGTGCATCTCTATTGCTACGGGTTGCCACCAATTTAAAACCTTGTTTGGCTAATTTTTTGCCCAAATCCACCAAATCATCTCGGTCTAAGCGCCTTAAACTAACAAATACGGTGCCACTTTTTGGTGCGCGTGAGCCGGCAGCTAATTGAGCCTTATCAAAAGCGGAGGCAAAATCATCGCCCACGCCCATCACCTCGCCCGTTGAACGCATTTCTGGGCCTAAAATGGGATCCACACCTAAAAATTTATTAAAGGGAAAAACGGCCTCTTTGACACTGTAATGTTTTGGAATAATTTCTTCGGTAAAATTAAGCGATTTAAGGGTTTTTCCTGACATAACCCGCGCGGCAATATTCGCCAGCGGTACGCTGATTGCCTTTGACACAAAAGGTACAGTACGTGATGCACGAGGATTAACTTCAATCACATAAATCTCACCATCTTGATACGCCAATTGGGTATTCATTAAGCCAATCACGTTAAGCGCCTTGGCCATAGCAACAACCTGCGTACGCATATTGTCCAACACATCGGGTGCTAAAGAATAAGGCGGCAAGGAGCAAGCAGAATCACCCGAATGAATGCCCGCCTGCTCAATATGCTGCATAATGCCGCCAATCACCACCTCTTCGCCATCGCAAATAACATCAATATCCACTTCAATCGCATGATCTAAAAATGAATCCAATAACACTGGAGAATCGTTTGATACCTGCACCGCCGTATGCATATAGTGATCTAGTGAATCCTTATCATAGACGATTTCCATTGCTCGACCGCCCAATACATAAGACGGGCGTACCACCAACGGAAAACCAATGGCATCAGCAATATCTTGTGCTTGTGCTAATGAGCGGGCAGTGCCATTAAGCGGATGCTTTAAATTTAGCGTTTGTAGTAGCGCAGAAAAACGCTCGCGATC
>JAJRPY010000017.1 GCA_024280535.1 Gammaproteobacteria bacterium
GACTGGTTCTGCTGCCAGTGCATGGAGGCAGGTGAATAGGGTAATGATTAGGGTGAGTGTGCGACGTAGAGTTTTCATAGGAATGAGAGGTTGAAAGTTAAAAGGTTTTGGGTTGCTTGTTTGGTAATTATCCTGATTTTTTTGATGGGTGTCAAATTTATTTATGCACTACTATAGGGCTAATGCGCTGCTTGCCAAGAATTGCCAATGCCAATATCGACTTTAAGCGGGATGTCGAGTGGATGGGCGCTTTCCATTAAGGTTTGTATTGTTTTGGCAAATTCCTCGGCTTTGTTGGCGACCACTTCAAAGACTAATTCATCGTGGACTTGCATTGTCATACTAATGTCGGGATTGTTGGTGCCAATCCAAGTATGGATATTAAGCATGGCTAATTTGATGATGTCGGCACTTGAACCTTGCATGGGGGCGTTAATAGCGGCTCTTAAGGCGTGCTGTTGTTGCATTTTGTTGCTGGCGTTGATTTGTGGCAAATAGAGTCTTCTGCCCATTAGGGTTTGGACATAGCCCTGCTCTTTGGCGGATTGTTTACAGGCTTGCATATAATCAGCTACACCTGGGTAATGCTCAAAATAGGCTTGCATATAGGCTTTGGCTTCGGTGCGGGAGACGTTAATCTGCTTGGCTAAACCAAAGGCACTCATGCCGTAAATCAGCCCAAAGTTGATTGCCTTGGCGCTGCGTCTTTGGGCTTTAGTGACGGCTTCTATGGGGGTGTTGAACATGGTGGCAGCTGTGATGCTGTGAACATCTTGATGGTGTTTGAAGGCTTGGCATAAATTGGCGTCTTGTGACAGGTGTGCCATAATTCTAAGCTCGATTTGTGAATAATCGGCAGCAATAATGCGTTTGCCAGCATCGGCAATAAATGCACCTCGAATACGCGCACCTTGGGCAGTACGAATGGGGATATTTTGTAAGTTTGGATTGGCTGAGGATAAGCGTCCTGTGGCAGTAACTGCTTGATGATACTGTGTGTGCAAGCGCTGGGTGTTGGTATTGATTTGCTTGGGCAAGGCGATTAAATAAGTGGCGTTTAACTTGGTGAGGGTGCGATAACTTGAAATAAGTGTTACTAGAGGGTGATCCAATAATGCTAGTGCTTCTTCGTTGGTTGAGGGGGCGCCTTTGGGAGTTTTCTTTTTGGCGACTAGTCCTAAGCCTGATTCAGAAAACAGGATTTGTTGGATTTGTTTTGGCGATTCTAAATTGAACGGCTGACCTGCTAATTGGTAGGCTTGGGCTTGAATGTCGTCCATTTGTGCTTTGATATCGGTTTGCTGAATAGCGAGTGCTTGGGCATCAAGTTTAACGCCGTTGCGTTCCATGCTCATCAATACTTTTAACAAGGGTAGTTCTACTTGCTGGTAGAGTTTTAGTAACTTGGGGTATTGGGCAATTTGGCTATTTAGTGTTTTGTTGAGTAAATCGGTGATGATGAGTTGTTGGCAGGTGTAGGTGCTGGCACTGGCTACGGGGATTTGGTTAAAAGTTAGTTGTTTTTTGCCTTTGCCGGCAATTTCTGCATAAGGGGTTGGCTGATAATTTAGATAATGCTTGGCTAAATCCTCAATGTTATGGCGTGTGGCAACTGAATTGATCAGGTAAGATTTGAGCATGGTGTCGTCTGCTATGCCGTTTAAATCAATTTGATGGTTGGCTAGGATATGGGCATCGTATTTAAGATTTTGCCCAATTTTTTTGAGTTTTGGGTTTTCTAAAATAGGGGTTAATGCTTGCATAACTTGATCAAAATCTAGTTGGGCGGGGGCATCTACCTCATTATGTGCTACAGGGAGGTAGAAACTGTCTGATTCGATTAAAAAAGCCCAGCCGATAATGTTGGCAATCATATAATCAGGTGAATTGGTTTTGAGTTTGAATACTATATTCTGAGTGGTGTTTAAGCGTGTTAGCAGTTGGTCAAATGCTGGTTGGTCGAGGATTGTTGTTTGCGAATACTGGCTGATTAGTGTGGTCGTGGCAGTGGTGTTGGACTGAGAAGGGGTTGGGGTTGCATTGGGGGTGGTGTTAGGGATTGTGTTAGGGGTTGTACTGGAGATGGGGTTATCTAATTGCTTGTACCAGCTGAAAAATCCATATTGCTGGTAAAGGCTGGCGAGTTTGTTGGTATCTTGCTGGGGCGGAGTGTCTAAAATATCACAGGGCAATTTGACGTCAAATTTGAGTTTGACTAATTGCTGTGATAGGTCTAACAGAGGGAAATTATCGCGTAATTTTTCACCGACTTTGCCTTTTATCTCGTGTGCGTTGTTTTTAACGCCGGCTAAGTCTTGGTATAAAGCAAGCCACTTGATGGCAGTTTTGGGGCCGACGCTGGGGACGCCGGGGATGTTGTCGGCGCTGTCGCCTGTTAGGGCTAATAAATCTAAGATTTTCTCTGGCGTAACGCCCATTTTTTTAATGACGGCAGCGCGGTCGTAGTGGGTGCCGTTCATGTCTAATTGGGTAATGGTGGGGGTGATTAATTGCATTAAGTCTTTGTCGCCGCTGGCAATAATGGTTTTGAGTTGGTGCTTGGTTGCATAGTGGCTTAAGGTGGCAATGACGTCGTCGGCTTCAACTCCTGGGATGCAGAGAAAATGCAGCCCCATGGCGCGAATGATTTCGTATAAAGGCTCGATTTGGATGATTAAATCTTCATCGGCAGGTTTGCGGTGGGCTTTGTATTGGGGGTAGATGTCGTGGCGAAAATTCTTGCCTTTGGCGTCAAAAATGGCAATTAATTTGGCCTCGGGGTATTGTTTTTGTAGGCGTTTGATGGCACTGATTACACCGAACATGGCACCCGTTGGAAAGCCCTCTTGGTTTAAATTTTGTTTTAGGGTGGAAAAATAGGCGCGGAATAGGAAGGCTGAGCCGTCGAGAAGGATGAGTTTGTGTGGCATATTGATTGTTAAATGGTTGCGAATGTTTGGGTATTTTAACCGTGGATTCGGTTGTAAAATACGCTTACTTTAATAATTTTTGGGGTTGTGGTGGTAGAAACGCTTATTCGTGTTGAT
Organism: Gammaproteobacteria bacterium; assembly: GCA_024280535.1. Taxonomy (GTDB): domain Bacteria; phylum Pseudomonadota; class Gammaproteobacteria; order PS1; family Pseudothioglobaceae; genus Thioglobus_A. Next base: position 3,048 of record JAJRPY010000017.1, read on the forward strand.
CAAATTAGCTTTAGTCGGCAGGGGAAAAACATTCTGGATCGGGTGAGTTTTGCGCTAAAGGCGGGGGAGTTTATGACGCTGATTGGGCCAAATGGAGCAGGCAAGAGTTCATTGATTAAAGTAATTTTGGGCGTAATTCGGGCGGATGCTGGGCGTGTGCATAAGGCGAGTGGGTTGCGCCTGGGGTATATGCCGCAACGATTTGTGGGGAATGAGTTTATGCCTATTTCGGTGCTGGGGTTTTTGCGGTTAAATCAGCGGATTGAGAGGGATTTTTTGTATGAAACAGCGCGGTTGACTGATATTGAGGCGATATTACAACGACAATTGCGGGCGTTGTCGGGAGGGGAGATGCAGCGGGTGTTGCTGGCGCGGGCGTTGCTAGGGCGACCCAATATGTTGATTTTGGATGAGCCGGCGCAAAATCTTGATGTGAATGGGCAAATGCATTTGTATCAACTTATTCAGGATATTCATCAGCAACAAGGGTGTGCAGTGTTGATGGTGTCGCATGATTTGCATCGGGTGATGAAAGAATCGACACAGGTATTGTGTCTTTATCATCATATTTGTTGTATGGGGCAACCTGAGGCGATTTTGAAAGATTCGCAGTTTAATGATTTGTTTGCGGATCAAATGGATGAATTGATGGCAACTTATGAACACCACCATCATCATTGTCACGACGATTGAGGCACTGCCCTACTGGGCAAACATTCGGGCGGCAGCTTGTTGTAGAAAATCACCTTGGGTTATTTCAACGACTAAATCCCATCTGCCTTTTAAGGGGAGAGTGGCACTGACTTGGTAGATGCCTTGGGTGTTGATTTGCATGGGTAGGGAAAAATCATATTTTGCTTCTAGGGGTCTGTAAAAATAAGCGGTGGCTTTGGCAGTGGAGGATAGTTTGTTGTTTTTGGTGCTTGTGGCAGTGTAGGTTTGGGGGGTGTTGTGGATAATTGCATCGGGGGTGTTGAGGGTGAGCGTCCAACCCTGGGTGCTGAGTTTTTTTCTGGCATTGAGGATGTCGCCGTAGCGTTTGCCAGTTTGGTAGGCATCTTCGACAACTAGGCCAGGATGGGTGTTGAGGGCGGTGATGATACGGTATATGGTGGCACTGACTAAGACTAAGAATAAGACCAGCATTAACATTATAACGGGGCTTTTGTAGATTTTCATTGCATGCTCTTTGGGGTAAAGAAAGTTGTGTGATATTTTAGCGTGTGTTGGTCGCTGGAAACGGTAAAAGTGACGTCGTTATCGTCGCCGACGTTGTGCTCATCGGCCAGTAGATAGACGAAAATAGATTTGACATTGCCGCTGGGGATGTGTACTGGTTTGAGAGGCTCTTTGGCGCTTAGAGGGGTGATGCTGCTGGTGTAGGTGATGTTGACACGCATAGATTTATCAGTTTTGTTCATAACCTTGAGTTCGTATTTGTTGCGGATTCTGCCATCGGATAGTTGTACAAATAGGGGTTGTCGGTCGTGCAATACTTTTAATTCCATCGGGGCAATGGTTAGCATGCCGTAGGTTAGCATGGTTAATGCACCGATTAGAATAACGGCATACACCATGACCCGTGGGCGTTGGTAGAATGCTTGGGTGGGCTTATTTAATTCTAATTCGGCTAGTGAGGTATAGCGAATTAAGCCTTTGGGTTTGCCGATTTTTTCCATGACAACGTCGCAGGCATCGATACACAATCCGCAGGTGATGCAGCCGTACTCTTGACCTTGGCGGATGTCCACACCAGTTGGGCAAACGGCAACGCACTGGTTGCAATCAATACAGTCGCCGTTGTCTTCAACAAATTTGCCTTTTTTTAATTTGCCTCGTTGCTCGCCGCGATAGTGATCGTAGGTTGGGAGGACGGTTTGTTCGTCAATCATCGCACCTTGGATGCGTGAATAAGGGCAAATCCATAAGCAGGTTTGTTCGCGCATAAAGCCGGCGAAAACGTAAGCGCCTAGGGCAATTGCTAGGGTGATAGTGATGGTGGTGGTGTCGATATTGCCAGTTAGATAATCAGCCCAGGTGACGTTGAAATATAGCATCCAAGTGATGCCAGAGAGTAGTGCTATGGCTAGCCATAAGACGTGTTTGATGAGTTTTAGTTTGATTTTGTGGAAAGTTAGGGAGGCTTGTTCTAATTTACGGCGTTTGATGGGGGTGCCTTCAATCCATTGCTCAATTTGGGTGAATAAATCAGTCCAGACAGTTTGGAAGCAAAAATAACCGCAAAAAACACGGCCGAGGACAGTGGTGATGGCGGCTAGGAAAATGGCTAAAAACAAAAGCACCATGGTTAGCATCCAAATATCTTGTGGGAAAATAGTGATGTCGAATAGGTGGTATTGGCGATGCTCCATGTCAAATAAAATGGCTTGGCGGTCGTTCCAAGTGATGTAGGGGCCGATGAAAAAGGGTAGCCAAATGAGCATAGATGCCCACTTAATTTTTCTAAATAAACCGCCCATGCGTTTGGCGTGGACAGTGCTTTCGCCGAGGTTTTGCACCCATTGATCGCCCTCTTCGTATAGGGTTTCTAGTTGAATTTTTTTATCTGTCATTGCGCCCTCTTCGTCACATATTGTTTTTGTATTTTAGCGGGTTTTTTGAAAGGCTTGTTGGCAATTGATTAATTCAATGGGTAATAGTGCTTGGGGTGATTGGTTAGCAAGCCTCTGATATAATGTGAGATTTTACTTATCTTAATCTTATGAAAAATATTATTGAAGCGGCTTTTGAAAATAGAGCCAACATTACTCCACAAACTGTCACTGCCGAAGTAGAAAAGGCGGTTAATGAGGCAATTGGTCTGCTGGATTCGGGCGAGGCTCGGGTGGCTGAGCAACGCGGGGTTGGCGATTGGGTGGTGCACGAATGGCTTAAAAAAGCGGTTTTGCTGTCCTTTAGGATTAAAGATAATGCGCCTATGCAAGGGGGATTTACCCAATATTATGACAAGGTTGCTTCGAAATTTGAGGCAATGTCTGCTGCTGAATTGAAAGCGACGGGCGTTCGTGTTGTACCACCGGCAAGTGCACGACGTGGCTCGTATATTGCAAAAGACACAGTGCTGATGCCTTCTTATGTGA
>JAJRPY010000018.1 GCA_024280535.1 Gammaproteobacteria bacterium
CATCCGACAATTGCAACAACAGCCCAAACTGTGCCAATGTTTGCCCTCTAACCAAGCGCGAACGAAGGCGTGATAACTTGCCCTCCTCAATCTGCGTAAAACGCTTGTATAATTCGCGAGAAATGACCAGGCCTAAGATGCTATCACCTAAAAATTCAAGACGCTCATTGTTTTTCTTGCCCATGCTACGATGCGTCAGCGCAAGTGTTAGCAGGCTTAAATCTTTAAATTGATAGTTGAGTTTTTGTTGTAATTTTTCCATCTATAATAACGTCATAATATTTAACCGCAATTTTTTATATGTTTTGGCAAGAAGACACTAAACAAGCACATTTTACGCTTCCTCAGAGTATTCAAGAGGTTAGCTTTAAAATTCAATCAAAAATTCTACCAATGGACCACAGTTTTTTATTGGCACAGGCATTGATTAAGCAACTGCCTTGGTTGCCAACCATCAATGCTGGCATTCACGATATTAGTGTTGCTGATGGCAATGGCTGGTCGCAAAATAAAGCCGGCTTTTATTACCCCTCAAAACGCTCAAAACTCACGCTACGTATTACTCACGAGCATTTACAAGATGTTCAAAATTTGGCTGGAAAAACTCTTGATTTGGGTGATTATCACATTAAAGTAGTTAAATTTATGGGTGAAAAACCCCTTAGCGATATGCCAGTTTTGTTTGCCAAACAGGTGGCTTGCGAACATACCATGAGTGAAGAGGATTTTTTGCAACGTTGCTTTAATCAATTATCCGAGCTGGGTATTCACATTAACAAAATGATGGCAGGACTTGAGCGCAACATTCAAACGGATGCCAGCACTATTCACACCCGATCATTAATGTTGGCAGACCTTAAAAAAGACGAATCCATCTTACTCCAAGAACAAGGCTTGGGCGATCATCGCCTGCTAGGCTGCGGACTGTTCATCCCGCAAAAAGGCATCAGCACCCTTGACGACTAGCCCTTGCATTTACCTCCATTAAAGCCTACAATTGAGCGTATTACACCTCTTGAGGAAAAGTTATGCGCTTGATACTACTCACCATTGCCTTATTGTTTTCAATCAACACACTGGCTAACGAACACCCGCAACAAGGGGATTATTTAGGTGCCAAAGCGGTTGAGTTGCCGAATTGGTTTAAGACTACTTTTATGGATTTGTCTGAAGATTTGGCAGAGGCTGATGATGATGGCAAGCATGTGATGATTTATTTTCATCAAAATGGCTGTCCTTATTGTGCCAAATTGGTGAAAGACAATTTTCACGATACCGATTTGGTTGCCAAATTACAAAAAAACTTTGACACCATTGAAACCAATATGTGGGGCAATCGTGAATTAACCGATTGGCAAGGTGACAACTATTCAGAAAAAGAATTTGCCACTAAAATGGGCGTTCAATTCACCCCTACCCTCATTTTTCTTAGCCCCAAAGGGAAAACATTACTCCGGCTTAATGGCTATCAATCAATTGATAAAATGCAAGTAGCATTAGATTATATTGCCAACAAACATTATCTAAATCAATCTTACGCCCACTATATTAACCAATTAAAAAAGCACAAAACTGGTCAATTAAACGCAAATCCTATGTTTAAATCAGCCCCGCACTTACTAAATCGTAACAAAAATATGCCAGCACAACAATACTTAGCAGTGTTTTTTGAAGAGCCAAATTGCCCTGAGTGTGACACTTTTCATCAAACAATAATGCCCCTAGCACAAACAAAAACACTGCTAAAAAATATGCACGTGATACAACTTAACGCCTTGTCAGATGCAAAACTCATCACCCCCTCTGGCCAGCGTACCACGGCAAAAGACTGGTATGAAGCACTCAAACTCACTTACAAACCTGCCGTGGTTTTCTTTGACAAACAAGGCAAGGAAATTATTCGCAAGGATGCCTTCTTTAAAAAATATCACTTTACTGGCATTATTGAGTACGTTGCCACTGAAAGCTACCAACACCAACCAAACTTCCAACGCTATCTTGAAGAACGCTCAAGCAAACTCAGAAAACAGGGCATTACAGTTGATATTTGGCAATAAATTAAAAGATGCAAGCAAGGCTTGCATCTTTTAAACTTTTTTCACAAATTCTGATTTAAGTTTCATGGCACCATGGACAGGGATTTTGCAATCGATATCATGGTCTCCTTTGACTAGGCGAATATTCTTAACCTTGGTACCCACTTTAACCACACTGGAAGTGCCTTTAATTTTAAGGTCTTTGATCACACTAACGGTGTCGCCGTCCTTTAAAATATTGCCATTGGCATCTCTAATCACTTGTTTTTGCTCCTCTAAGTCATTCGCTGAAAATTCGTAGGCGCATTCAGGACAAATCAAAAGATTGCCATCTTCATAGACATATTCAGAATGGCATTTTGGGCAGTTAGGTAAGTTCATAAGTTAAACCGTAAATGGGTATGTAATAGGGTCGTGGTGTTGATAATCAACCAATTCGAAATCGTCCATAGTTACCCAAGTCTCTAAATCTTCTAAAGTGTTAATATCAGGATTTATTTTAAGACTTGGCAACGGCAACGGCTTGCGGTTTAGTTGTTCATTTTTAAAAATTTCTACTTGGTTTTGATACAAATGCACATTGGACAAATGATGGCGCATTTTTTTGGCTTTTTTGCCCGTGATTTGTGCGGTAATTAACAATAAAAAAGCCACTTGAAAATGATTAAATGGTTGCCCCAGTGCATAATCACTACTCCGCTGATAACTTTCCAAATACAAGTCATTGCCCAATAAATTAAAATGATGCGTGTGCATACAAGCTGGCAAACAGGCACGGTGAATTAAATTTGGGTGATTGAAGGTTAAGATTTCGCGGCGATCGTCCATACCATTAGACAAATCTGTTACAATTTTTTGGTATTGATCCAAGGGTGGATCAGTATCAATACCCGGAAACGCCCGCCCAATAACACCGTAACACATACCCATATCATCCTTGCCTTTACGGTGAGGATTGTCAAGCCAAGCCTGATTTTCATTGGTATTGGCATTCCAAGTATTACACCCAATTTGGCGAAATTGTGCCGCAGAATTATAGCCACGAATATAGCCCAGCATTTCAGCAATGGCCGACTTCCAAAACATTTTTTTGGTAGTGACAACTGGTACTGTACCCTCGGACAAATCATATTCAAAGGTTGCCCCAATAATGCTTAATGTTTGCTGCCCTGTTCTGGCGTTGTCTTGCCACACACCTTCTTCTAAAATTCGCTTACCAATATCAATATAGGCTTTCATAAGGGTTTATTCGCCGCCTTAATCAACAGATAAGCGCCAAAAATAATCATGGGCAAACTGAGCAATTGACCCATCGTTAGCCAGTCATACGCCAAGTATCCCAGCTGCACATCTGGCGTACGAACAAACTCAATAATAAATCTAAATAAGCCATAAAAAATCAAAAACAATGCCGAGACTGATGTTAATGCTCTAGGCTTTCGACTATATACCCAAAGAATAATAAACAATACCAAACCTTCTAAAAATGCCTCATACAATTGAGAAGGAAAACGACTAACGCCCTGCTCTTGAATAAACATACCGAATGGGCTAGTGGTGACTTTACCCCACAATTCACCATTAATGAAGTTACCCAATCGCCCAAAACCCAAACCCAACGGCACCAGTGGCGCCACAAAATCCATAGTAACTAGAAAGGATTGGCAGTATTTTCGACTAAACCAAGCCATTGCCAGTACCACACCTAATAATCCACCGTGAAACGACATACCGCCATTTTGAATGGCAAACAAAGACAATGGATCGGCCAAAAAATTTGGCAAGTTGTAAAACAACATATACCCCAACCTACCGCCAACAATAACGCCAATGGCACCATAAAAAACTAAATCTTCAATCTGCTTGGCATGCCAATGATTATCCGCCCGCTTAGCGCGCGCATTAGCCAACAAATATGCCGCCAAAAAAGCGCTTAAATACATCAATCCATACCAATAGATTTTGATAAAACCTAGGTCTATGGCAATGGGATTAATATCAGGATAAATCATAAACAATCAATATGGTGCGCTCG
>JAJRPY010000019.1 GCA_024280535.1 Gammaproteobacteria bacterium
AGGTCTCAAGTTAATATTTTACCTGCTATTTTTGATAGTTGGCAAAGCCTTTAGGTTAAGATAAACCCCTTTCTCTTGTTTTTTTATTCAATTGCGCTTTATTAGCACGCTCCAAAGGAGTGTTAAAGTGAGTAAATTGGGATAATGTAGTGGTCGCTTGATGAATATTATTTATATATAATAGTGCTATTTTTGCAATTATAAAAAACTGGATAAAAAAATAATGAAAATAAATATTAGTATATGGGGCTGGAAGGGAATTGGAATTGTGTGGGGGCGTGTTGGACATGTGATGATTTCCACCTTGGACGATGAAGTCATATTGAGTCAATACCCACATCAATATGGGCAAGAACCTGTACCCAGCGGTCCGAATACTAAGTTTTCATTTGACGATACCTACAAAATAGAGCGAGGTGAGCCTGATGTGATTTTTAGGGTGACCATAGAAAACCAGTTTATAGACAGTTTTACAGCAACTGTTAATGATCATGTGAGCCGAAAAATATGGGATTGGGATCCGATAAACCCTGCTGAAACACATTGCGCCAGAGCGGCTTATGAGGCGTTGAAAGCAGGCGGGATTTTAATCGATCAAGAGAATGCTTATAAAATTGGTTACAACGAAAAAAACGAAATTTTGCCTAATTCTATTTGGTATTTGTTGGATGATTTGGGCATAAAACCAATCACGCAAACCAAAGATAATTTGTTACAAACACTCATTGAGGATAATGAAAAAGTGATTGCATTTATTAGGAAAAAAGGCTTTTGGACTTAGTGCATGATTGATGTGTGGCGTATTTATCTGCTTAATTAACAGATTTGATGGTATCATATTGAGCAAAATCTTATTTTGAGTTGAGATTTAATCTAATACAATTCTCCCAAAGGAGTAAAAAATGAACACAATTAAAGCAGCAGTAAGTTGGGCAATTGCCCTATGGTCGTCTTATGTTTTTTTAGGCTCGTTGCCGTATAAGTTTAATGGTGCTGCGGAGCCATTGCATATTTTTGGCACGCTAGGCAAGTGGATGAGTGAGGTTTTAAGTGACACAATTGGTCAGCTTTTTACTGAGTATGGCGCTTATATTGTTGGTGGTTTTGAGTTAATCACCGCCTTGGTTTTGTTGTCACCTATTGTTTTTTGGTCGCAAAGAGAAAAATTACACTGTATCGGTGGTTTGATGTCAGCTATGGTGATGGGTGGCGCGATATTTTTCCATTTATTTACCCCACTTGGCTGGGTTGTTAAGTGGCAAGAGAATGGGCAATTACACACGGATTCTGGACTGGCCAATGCGGCATTGTCCATTTTAATTTTAGGCATTGTGATGGTATTGTTGAACGGCAAAACGCGTTAATGCAACAACAAGATGTGCTACAAAAAATAGCACAAATTTTAAGCGATTTAGCCGCTGAACCCAAAAAACTGCTAAATTATCAAACACCAGATGAGCTAAAAAATACACTAGCGTTAGACCGGGAAAATCCACAATCTTGGACGGCATTATTTAGTTGGATAGAAAAATATCTGCATTATTCAGCCAAAACCGAACATTCAAATTTTGCCAATCGTATGTGGTCGGGTGCTAATTTGCCTTCGGTAGCAGGCGAGATTATTACCGCACTAAACAACACCTCAAGTTGCACGTTTGAATCCGCACCTGTCGCCACGCTGATGGAAAAATATATGCTTGAACAAATGCTTCGCATCGTAGGTTTTGAAAACGGCGAAGGGCAAATGACAACAGGATCGAGCAATGCCAATATGATTGCCATGATGGCAGCACGAAACCAAGCGCTGGCATCTGCCAAGACTCAAGGGCTGTTTAATCAGCAACCTTTATACGCATTGACCAGTGCTGATGCGCATTATTCGCTGGACAAGGCGGCTAATATTCTAGGCATTGGTACAGAACGTCTGATTAAAATCCCCACACTTGAACACGGGGAAATGGACACCGCAGCACTGAATGATGCCATTGAAAAAATTCAGCAAACAGGCGGGCTGGTTTTCTTTGTTTGTGCCACGCTAGGCACGACGGTGCGGGGTGCGTATGATAATATTGAACAGATATTGGCACTTAAGCATAAGCATCATTTTTGGTTACATGGTGATGGCGCCTGGGGTGGTGCAGCTATGATGAGTAGTGAGCTCAAAGCCAAATATTTGCCCGGATTGGACAAACTCGATTCGTTTACGATGGATTTTCATAAAATGCTTGGCAGTAATTTGATGTGTAATTTTTTGTTATTCAGTCACCAGAATTTACTCTCTTGCACCTGTAAAGGCGGAGAAAATGGTTATATTTTTCGAGATGATGCGCTAGATTTAGGTGTGGCTTCCTTGCAGTGTGGTCGCCGTGTTGACAGTTTAAAATGGTTTTTGGATTGGAAGTTTTACACCCAACAAGGCTTTGCTGATAGGGTTGAGCAATATCACCAACTGGCCAATATTGCTGAGGATTTTATCAATAACAGTATCGAGTTGGAAATGGTGGTTAAGCGCAGTTCGTTTAATGTTTGTTTTCGCTTTAAGGCCAGCAATGCCAATGCTTTTAATCAAGCATTACGCAAGCAATTATTGATAGATGAGCAAGCCTTGTTGGCTTTGGCTCATATTAAAGAAACCTTGGTATTTCGCCTGCTGATTAGTAATGTTAATTTGAATAAGACAAGGTTAATCGAATTGCTTGAGTGTGTTATTAAAACAGGAAAAACAATCAATGTTTAAAGAAATTCAAAGCACTCAATACACGCATTCAACCGATTTTAGTTTTGAGGCGCTATGTACGTTACTGAAAGAAGAAAAATACGCCCTAGCCATCAAGCAAATCAATACTTTGATGCTGGAGATAAACTGGGAGACGTTATTATTCGACCCGCATAATTACACAAGAAATATTATTATCAATAATGAGCATTATTGGCTCAGTCTGTTAAATTGGGACAAAAGTGCCATAACGCGGGTTCATGGGCATCCAGATCAAGCTTTTATGTATGTGATTAAGGGACAATTATTGTGCAAAAATTTTGACAATAATTCTTTGTTAGCCACCAATCATAGGTTATTTAACAAAGGCGAATACCAGCATAATAAAGGCATTAAAGGCAGAATGGATAATTATATTCATCAAATAAGCGCTAAAGAAAAGAGTTTGAGTTTGCATTTTTATTCAGACAATCCAAGCAAAGGAGTGATATTTGATTTTTAGATTGACTCTGTACTATGCCGCTTGGACAATACGCCTTGGCATTCCATTTTGGTATTATTTTCAGATTAATGCCGAGTGGTATAACAAAGAAAAAGGCTTTTACTCCAAAATTGATATGGACGCACACACCCCTTCAAAGTGGCGATTACAACAAAGTTATTTTGATAAAAACTGCCCGCCTGTTGAGTTTCCTGTGTTTTTAAAGCCAGAATGGGGGCAAAATTCTAATGGGGTGGTTCGGATTGACACAAAAGAGGATTTTTTGGCGTTTGAGACAAACAGCAAAATTCCCTATATCGTCCAACAAGCAGCGATTGAAACTCAGGAGTATGAGATTTTTTATATCCGTGATGCTGACGATTCACAACAGCTGGCAGTATTAACCATTACCCAGGCAATTAATCAATCAGATGAACGCCATCCCATCAATAGTATTAATAATGCGGACGTTAGTTACCAAGATTGTAGCGATACATTTAGTCAAGATGAGTTGGCAAAAATTAGCCTACATTTGCAAGCCTTGCCCAATTTTCGTATTGCCAGAGTTGGGCTTAGGGCGAACTCTAAGGCCGATTTATTGGCAGGCTTGTTTCACATTGTTGAAGTGAATTTATTTACCCCATTGCCGATTAATTTATTAGACAGTAGCGTGTCGAAAAAAGCCAAGCGTCAGTTTATTAACAATAGTATGTATCATCTTGCTCGAGTCAGTGGTACCACGTCTAAAAAGCATTTTAGTCGGTTTTTGTTTTTTAAAAAATTGATTAAATATTATCGATCAAGAGTGAATTTATGAAGCACTGGTTATATCAATTTTTATCACGATTTTTGCTATCAGATTGTAGTGATTATAATTCTCTTGAAGTGCGTCGTGCTTGTCGCTCCAAAGCGCAGGCACGCCAATCTTTTGCAGAAAATAACCTGCCTTATGCTAAAGGTCAATCGTTTGTCAATCCAATGACTGCGCTTAAATTTGCCAAAAACCACGGCTTTCCACTGGTGATTAAGCCGAATGTCGGGGGATTTTCCCGAGGTGCGTATTTTCCTATTGAGCATCGATGGCAATTGTTAAAAGCCAGTATTGGGGTAAAAATATGGTGGCCAGTTAGCATGGTTGAGCAGTATTTATTGGGCAAAAATTATCGAGTGGTGATGACCAAATTTGGCGTAATGTCGGTATTGAGGCGTTATCCTCCCTTTGTGATGGGCGATGGTGTGCATTCTATTGAGGCGCTGATTGATGCAGAAAATAACATCCGTCAGCAGATGGAATTAATGCCAGTGATTTACCCCATTGCTAAAAACTCAGCCATTAAAAAGCATTTAAAAGCACAGAAAATGGATTTTTCTACTGTGCCTGACAAAGGGCAGCGGGTGTATTTGCATCATAAAATAGCGTTGAAACTAGGCGCCAGTATTGAAATTATTGATAAAACCACTTTAACGCAAAAAAACCAGCAAGATTTAGCCAAAATATTGAATTTTTTTGATGCCAATATTCTCGGCATTGATGTGATTTGCGAACAAGGCATTGAGGTCGATTTTGACGCACAGAAGTGTATTTTTTTAGAACTAAACTCCCGTCCTTTTTTAAAAATGCACGACAAACCTAGGTACGGGGAAAAAGAAGATTTATCTGAATTTTATCAACAATTAAACAA
>JAJRPY010000020.1 GCA_024280535.1 Gammaproteobacteria bacterium
CACCTAATTCGCCGCGCAAGAGGCTATGCGCCAACGGTATTACCCCTGCCAAATGGCTTTAAAAAGGCACAAGGATTATTGGCAGTCGGTGCTGAATTAAATAATACTTTTTGCTTATTAAGCCAAACGGAAGCAGTCATATCACAGCACATTGGTGACTTAACCAGCCTGCAAAACTATCAAGATTTTAGCCACAATATTACCTTATACCAGCACCTATACGCCAGCCCAATCCAGCGTCTGGTCTGCGATTTTCACCCAGATTATCTATCCTCCAAATACGCCGATCGCACCCAAACTGACACCACACCACTTAGCCAAATTCAACATCATCATGCCCACATAGCCGCCTGTTTGTTTGAGCATAATCGCGCTATAGACAGTGCTAAAGTGCTGGGTGTGGTGTGGGACGGTATGGGTTTGGGGGCAGATAAGCAGTTATGGGGTGGTGAATTTTTACTGGCAGATTATCTTGGTTTTAAGCGCTTAGCACACTTCGAATACACCCCCCTATTAGGCGCCGACCATGCTCAGACCCAGCCATGGCGTATGGCGTACGCACACTTAACCCAACACGACCTCGCCACCAAGGCTTATTTTCACCAACACCCAACTGACCAACTCGATAACTTATTAACAAGCAATTTTATACAGCACAGCACCTCATCAGTCGGGCGTTTGTTTGACGCCGTGGCGTATTTATTAGACATTTGTCCTGAATACATCAGCTACGAAGCACAGGCGGCCATTGAATTAGAAGCCCTAGCCAGCCAATGCCACACCGTTGATGCCCAGCCAACCTATAAGTTTGACCTCAAACCTGCCCAACAACACAGTCACATCTGCTGCAAAAATTTTTGGATTGCTCTATTAGCCGACCTCGACAACCACGTCAAACGCGAAGACATTGCCTATCGTTTTCACCTATCGCTAGCACAATTGCTACTAGATACCGCATTGCAACTCAAACAAACGCACGCATTTGATACCGTGGTTTTATCTGGTGGCGTGTTCCACAATCAACTATTAATCACCCTACTGAGCGACCTATTTGCCGCCACTGACCTCAGTCTATTAACCCACTCAACCTTGCCATGCGGCGATGGCAGTATCAGTTTAGGTCAGGCAGCTATTGACCTAGCCAGGGAGCAAAAATATGGATAATAACACTTTATCAAACCTATACCCGTTTTTAACAACCGACAAAAAACAGGCTAACAGCGCATTATTACTAACCTCAATCCAGCAAAAATTGGCCGATAGCCTCCACGCTAAGCAAGCTTTTTTTGACAAAAACCAGCACAAACTACTCCAAGCTGCACAAATAATTGCCGCCTGCTACCAGCAAAATGGGCAATTATTTGCCATGGGTAATGGCGGTTCTGCCTGCGATGCTGCACATATTACTTGTGAATTTATGCACCCCGTTACCACTGGCAGAAAAGCCCTAGGCTGTACCAATCTTACTGCTGATATTGCCACCTTAACCGCCGTGGCAAACGATGTCGGCAACCCGCACATTTTTTTACGACAATTATTATGTTTAGGCAGAAAAAACGACGTGCTAATCGGTTTTTCCACCAGTGGCAATTCAGAAAATCTAATCAATGCCTTTGCCGAGGCCAAGCAAATGGGGTTAGTAACCATTGGTTTTTCCGGGCAAAGCGGCGGTGCCATGGCCAGCTCTAAACACCTAGACCTCTGCCTAACCGTTGAAACCGACAGCGTCCACCGCGTACAAGAAGCACATCTAACCAGTTACCACATCCTTTGGGATTTGGTGCACAGCCTGCTTTAGGGGTGACCAAACACGTTGGCAGTGCTCAAATTGACTTTTTTGTTAAATTTTGTTAAAAAATCAGCCCTTATTGACTGCTTTTTTGGTGATTATTGTATTGTTATAGGGGGTTGGCACCACATAATAAAATAATTTGATTTATTGGTTGACTTTTGTTATTTTGTGATGTAGGATAATAAATTACATGTTAAATATTTAATGAAATGGTCAATAGTAAAAACCAACCAAACACAAACAATAACAAGCAGTTATGGAAAATACTAAAATTTTGATAAGCAAAATCTACACAATTACGACACTAAATATGAATAATCATCAAAAATCCACCTTTCAATTACTTAGCATTTTTTTAAACTCTGCCTTATCCCTGCCAGGATTAAGTTCAAGAAAAGCATCAATTGAACAAAAATTGAATGTCGCCAATCATTCTTATTTGCGCAAAGGTCTCATTAAAAAAAATTACACCAAGTTATTTTATGTCAACACTTAATAAACTGATTGCTAGAATTTACCACACCGCCATAATGGCAGTTTTGACTTCTGCTTCTCAAAATGCGAACAAGTATCATTATTGCCAATCAATTAAATTGATTGCGTTGTAATGTTGTTTGCCGTTAGATTTTTTTCCTTGGATTTAATGGCATTTTTTTATCAAGGATAGGAGTAAATAAGTATGTCAAATACACACTTTGAATGTTCAGAGCCTCAAGATATTGAGAATGTAGCCAACCAGTACGAGCAGTCATACACTGTTACAGCGTTTCTTAAATGGGCTTGTAGCAAGGACTTAATTAAACCAGAGCCTTATGATGAGGTATATGCAATGATTAAAATTGCATTAGGTTTAGATAAAAACAATTTTGATTGTTCGAAGAATATAGAGTACGTAGCTAAGCAGTACGAGCAACAACAAATCGTTGAGGTGTTTCTTAAATGGGCTTGTAATGAAAAGTTGATTCAAGTTGAGTCTTATAGTGCAGTGTACACCCTGATTAAGAACTCACTAGGCTTGTCAAGGAAATAAAAGTTCATTTTATATTGAATAGAACCCCTTTTATTAGGGGTTTTTTAATGAAAGAATAGAATAAACAGTCCTTATTTTAATACAGAGTCAGTTTATCTTTGCGTGTCATGGCTTTGATTTCAGATTCTCGTTTTGCTGCCGCACTTCTATTTTTGGCACTTTCCTGATAAACCAACACGCACGGTGCGTTTGCACGGGTGTATTTAGCACCGCCAACAATCTCGCCATTATGCTGGCGTAAGCGTTTGGGCAAATTATTGCTAATGCCACAATATAATGCACCATTTTTACACCGTAGTAAATACACCTGCCAGCTTTTATTTTTATCCATAGGCAGGCTTTATACCGTATAATTGCGTGGTTTTTACCCGTCTTTATAAATTTTATGGAAAAGACTTACAACCCCAAACAAATTGAGGATAAATATCGCGCACTTTGGGCGGCGGACAATCTATTCTCATCTAATGTTAATGCCAGCAGCGATAAGGCCTACTCCATTATGCTGCCACCACCCAATGTTACTGGCAGTCTGCATATGGGGCATGCATTCCAGCATACTATTATGGATATTTTGACGCGCTATCATCGGGGCAAGGGCGAACAAACGCTATGGCAACCAGGCACCGACCACGCTGGCATTGCCACACAAATGGTGGTGGAACGCCAACTGGCTGCGCAAGACATCACGCGTCATCAACTCGGGCGCGAAAAATTCATTGAAAAGATTTGGGATTGGAAGCGTCAATCTGGTGGTACCATCACTGCTCAAATGCGCCGGCTCGGCTCATCGGTTGATTGGGAAAAAGAACGTTTTACCATGGATGAGGCTATGTCTAATGCGGTGAGTAAGGTGTTTGTGCAATTGCATCAAGAGGGCTTAATTTATCGTGGCAAGCGTTTGGTAAATTGGGATCCGGTGCTACATACGGCAGTGTCTGATTTGGAGGTCGTTAGCGTTGAGGAGCAAGGTTCACTATGGTATATGCGCTATCCTGTAAGCCATAGTGATGAGGTAATGGTGGTTGCTACCACACGCCCTGAAACCCTGCTTGGGGATAGTGCGGTGGCAGTTCATCCCGAAGATACGCGCTATCAGCACCTAATCGGAAAAACTATTGACTTGCCGCTAACCAAGCGCAAAATTAACATTATTGCAGATGATTATGTAGATCAGGCATTTGGTACTGGCTGCGTCAAAATCACCCCCGCACATGATTTTAACGATTATGAAATGGGTCAGCGTCATGGCTTGGATATACTTAATATTTTCACCGATGATGCCAAAATCAACGACGCAGTTGAGAGTGCCTATGTGGGTATGGATAGATTTGTAGCGCGCAAACAAATCATTCAGGATTTAGATGCGCAAGGTTTACTAGAAAAAATCGAGCCGCACAAACTTATGGTGCCTAGGGGTGATAGAACCCATGCAGTCATCGAGCCCTATATGACTGACCAATGGTTTGTCAAAGTAGCACCCTTGGCACAGCCGGCGATTGATGCGGTCAAAGAGGGGAAAATTCGATTTATCCCCGAAAACTGGGACAAAACCTATTTTAATTGGATGGAAAATATACAAGATTGGTGTATCTCGCGCCAAATTTGGTGGGGGCATCGCATCCCTGCTTGGTATGATGAAAAAGGCAATATTTTTGTGGCTAATTCTCTTGAAGAGGCACAAACGCAAGCGGGCAAAGGTGTTAAATTAAGCCAAGATACCGATGTACTTGACACCTGGTTTTCTTCTGCCTTGTGGCCATTTTCTACCCTTGGCTGGCCTGAAAAAACCCCTGACTTGGCGCGTTTTTACCCCACTGATGTGTTGGTAACGGGCTTTGATATTATCTTTTTTTGGGTGGCGCGGATGATTATGTTCGGGCTTAAATTTACTGGTGAGGTGCCGTTTAAAGATATTTACATCACCGGATTAATCAAAGATGGGCACGGGCAAAAAATGTCTAAATCCAAAGGCAATGTACTAGACCCAATTGATTTAATTGATGGCATTTCTTTGGAAGATTTACTAGAAAAAAGAACGCAAGGTATGATGCAACCAAAAATGGCAAAAAAAATCACCCAACAAACCAAGCAAGAATTTGCCGATGGCATCCCTGCTTTTGGCACCGATGCATTGCGTTTTACCTTTGCCGCTCTTGCCTCGTTTGGTCGTGACATCAAATTTGACCTCAAACGGATTGAAGGGTATCGTAATTTTTGCAACAAACTTTGGAATGCTTCCCGCTTTGTATTAATGAACCTTGAAACAGCGCATATCACCCCAGACGCACCTTTGTCCGTAGCCGATCAGTGGATTTTATCGCGCTTGCAAAACACCAAAATCAAGGTTGAAAAACATTTACACGACTACCGCCTAGATTTAATGAGCCACGAGCTGTATGAATTTGTTTGGGGGGATTATTGTGGCTGGTATTTGGAATTATCCAAGCCCTTATTGGCCGCGCCAAGCACCCGTGCCGGCACCCAAGCCACGTTGATTAAAGTACTCAACGAAATGGTGACGTTACTACACCCAATTATCCCATTTATTACTGAAGAGATTTTTAATCAATGTCAGACAATCACTGGTAAAAACAGCACCAGCCTAATGACACAAGCCTATCCAGCAGTTGATAAAACCTTATGCTTTGAAGAATCTGAGCATGAAATCCACTGGTTACAGACTTTTGTTTTAGGTATTAGAAAAATTCGCGCAGAGATGAACATCCCCCCTACTAAGCCACTACCTTGTTTTGTGCAAAACTTTAGCACGATTGATGAAGCTTACTTACAAAAAAACGCCGCCATCTTGAGTGCGCTAGCCAAAACGAGCCAAATCGAACTGCTTAACGTCACTGACGAAGCGCCAGAATCGGCCATGGCATTGGTAGGTGAGATGAAAATTTTAATCCCGTTAGCAGGATTAATTGACAAAGACCAAGAAATCGCACGTCTTAACAAAGAGATTGGCAAACTTGAACAACAAAAAAATCAATCTGAAGCCAAACTGAATAACCAAAAATTCACCACAGGCGCGCCAGCAGCTATTGTTGAGGTAGAGCGTGAACGGCTCGCCGCAACTTTAAGTGCGATTGACGACCTTAACCAACAACTCACTAAAATTTCAACATTATGATGCTTAAATACCTAACACTTTCTTTATTATTATTCACCTCACTAGCCAGTGCCCAATCATTTGTTTATATTACCGACCAAATAGACATCCCTATGCGCTCTGAAAAAGCCTTGGGCGATAACATTGTGCGCTTATTGCCATCAGGTACTAAATTGGCAATTTTACAAGCCACCAAAGATGGCTGGACGCAAGTTAAATTTGAAAGCTCAACAGGCTGGGTTATTTCTCGCTATTTGTCCAATAGTCCCTCTGCCAAAATGCGATTAAGCAAGCTTAAACAAACTTACAATGCCAACAAACTGCTAATCACCAAATTGGTTAAACGCAAAACCGAACTCGAATCTGAAGTTCAGGTATTAAAAACCAGCAATGGCGAACTCACTGCCGAATCCAATAAATCAAAGGCTGAAAAAAAACATGTTGAGGAAATTTATGCAGATGCATTAGAATTAGAGCATGTTAATGAAAAACTCATCACCCAAAATTTACAATTAGAAACTGAAATTCAATTGCTTAAAAATAGCAGTGGCGGTATTGAAGAATCCAGTGCTAGAAACTGGTTTATCGCAGGTGGCTTTGTTTTATTTTTCGGCATTTTAATTGGTTTTATTTTTACAAACCTTGCCAACCGTAGGAGACATTAAATGAACTTACTAAAAACCGCACTCACATTTGACGACGTGTTATTAGTGCCAGCGCACTCAACCACTATGCCAAAATCGGTTAGTTTACGCACGCAACTCACCAAAAATATTAAGTTAAACACCCCAATTTTGGCCGCAGCTATGGATACCGTCACCGAGGCCAAATTAGCCATCACTATGGCGCAAGAAGGTGGCATTGGTATTATTCATAAAAATATGTCAATTGCCGATCAGGCGAGTGAAGTAAGGAAAGTTAAGCGTTACGAATCAGGTATTATTCGTGAGCCGATTACCATTAATTCCAAGGCAACTGTGCAAGATGTATTTGATTTACAAAAGCAGCATAAAATTTCTGCCCTGCCTGTGGTTGAGGGCAATGTTATTGTCGGTATGATTACTAGCCGAGATGTGCGTTTTGAGACAAATCTGAATGAAACGGTGGCCAATTTAATGACGCCTCAAACTAATCTTATTAGCGTCAAAGAAGGTACCAATATAGCCGAAGTACGTGCACTTCTACAAAAACACCGCATTGAGCGTGTTGTGATTACCGATGATAGTTTTAACCTAAAAGGTATGATTACCGTGCGCGATATTCAAAAATCAAGCGATTATCCGAATGCTTGCAAGGATACACAAGAGCAACTTCGTGTTGGTGCCGCGGTGGGTGTGGCGTCGGGTACGGGTGCCAGAATTGATGCCTTGGTTGAGGCAGGTGTTGATGTGATTGTGATTGATACTGCTCATGGTCATTCTCAAGGGGTATTAGATCGGGTTAAAAAGACCAAAATCAAGCACCCAAAATTAGACATTATTGCGGGCAATATTGCCACTGGTGCTGCCGCACTAGACTTGGTAAAAGCAGGGGCAGACTGTGTAAAAGTAGGTATTGGCCCGGGCAGTATTTGCACCACGCGTATTATTTCAGGTGTCGGCGTGCCACAAATCACTGCCATTTCGGATGTTGCTGATGCACTTCAAGGTACTGGGATACCGTTAATTGCTGACGGTGGCATTCGTTACTCAGGCGATATTGCCAAAGCATTTGCTGCTGGCGCTTATTGTGTGATGCTTGGCTCAATGCTGGCAGGTACAGAAGAATCCCCTGGTGAGATTGAGCTTTACCAAGGACGTGCGTATAAATCTTATCGCGGTATGGGTTCTATTGGTGCGATGAATCAAGCTCATGGCTCGTCAGATCGCTATTTCCAGTCCGATTCAAAAGCAGACAAATTAGTACCCGAAGGCATTGAAGGTCGCGTTGCATTTAAAGGCTCTATTCGCCCTATTATTCAGCAAATGATTGGTGGCGTAAGGTCATCAATGGGTTATACCGGCTGTGAGACACTGGATAAAATGCGAACACAAGCTGCCTTCGTTCAAGTCACCTCAGCAGGTATGGTTGAATCGCATGTGCACGATGTTTCAATCACCAAAGAAGCGCCAAATTATCATCAATAGATTATATCTATGCTAACTCAATACGACCAACTAGGTGGTGAGGCATCAGTTAAACAATTGGTTAGTCGCTTTTATGATTTGATGGATCAGCGTCCAGATACGCTTGAATTGCGCAGTATGCATGCAAAATCTTTAAAAGTATCCCGAGAAAAATTATTTTTGTTTTTGTCTGGATGGCTAGGCGGGCCGTCACTATATGTTGAACAATATGGACATCCAAAATTAAGGGTAAGACATAGGCCCTTTGCGATTACCACTGTTGAAAGGGATCAGTGGCTTTTGTGTATGAATCAAGCACTAAAGGAACAAATTACCGGCAACGAATTGCTGCTAATGAGTTTAATTTCTTCCTTTAAAGGGGTAGCTGATCACATGTTAAATACCCAAAGTTAGTTACGCCTGTCTATAGAAAATGCAAAAGATACAATCTAAAAAATTATGATACATTTTGGCTCAATATCCAAACAAACGTTTTTAGCGGATTATTGGCAGAAAAAACCGCTACTGATTAAGCAAGCATTACCCAATTTCATCTCACCAATGACACCTGATGAGCTGGCAGGGCTTTCTTTAGAAGAAGAATTTGAATCACGTCTTATTACAGGCTCGACCACCAATCAACAGTGGTCATTAAGCGAAGGGCCGTTTCAAGCGCAGGATTTTTCAAAGTTGCCCGAGAAGGACTGGACTTTGCTAGTTCAAGGGGTTGACCAATTTATCCCTGAGATTGAAAATTTAATCACGCATTTTGATTTTATACCGCGTTGGCGTTTTGATGATGTGATGATTTCTTATGCTGCCAAAGGCGGTAGTGTCGGGCCTCATTTTGACTTTTATGATGTGTTTTTATTACAAGGCAGTGGCACTCGTCGTTGGATGCTGAGCCATAAAGATTGCCATTTAGACAATTATCTCGCAGGCGTTCCGCTGAGAATTATGAATCAATTTAGTGCCGAGCAAGTATTTGAGGTTGAGCCTGGAGATATTTTATACATTCCGCCAAAAGTGGCACATCACGGCGTTAGTCTGGATGACCAATGCACCACCCTATCCTTTGGTTATCGTTCTTATCAGTATGCAGAGATGTTTTCGGGTTTTCCCAATCAGCCTCATGCTGATCAGTATTATGTCGATCCAATCTGGAATGATGAGCAAACGCCAGCATTCATCCCTCAATCAGCTGTGCAAGCGGCGAATAAAATTGCACACATTTCAGCTGCTGATTTTGCAAAATTTGTCACCAGACTGGACAGTTTAGATCAAAAAATATTACAACAACTTGAATACCAGCAGCAAGGGCTTGATTTTAATATTAAAGCGCTTTATCGTCTGCATGCTGTGTGCAAAATTGCCTACCTACAGATTAACGACCAGCTGAAATTTTTTATCAATGGCTCAATACTAGACAGTCATTCTTTTGATACAACTACGCTTATTAATTTTTGCAATCAAAGGCAATTGTCTGCAAGTAGCCACCCTGTCCTTACTCAGCATTTGTTTGCGCTAAATCTAATTCAATCAGTTTGACGCTATTTTTGTAATACTTCTTTTGCTATTTTTTCCAATTGTTTTTCTAGGGTAGTTTTAGCCCGCCAATCTAGTAAATTTGTAGCCTTTGAATTATCTACTTGAAGCGATGAAAAAAGTCGCACGGCATCGGCCTGTTTGCCAATTAATCTAGCAGCAAAAACCATCCAATTAGTAGGCATTGGTACCAGTATTGTTTTTTTATTGAATGCGGTTAAGATTTTTTGTAGTAATTGTGTAGTGGATAAATCTTGCCCATCAGCAATCAAAAATATCTCATTTTTGGCTTTTTGATGATGAGTGCATAAGATAATAAAATCCACTAAATTATCCAGTGCCACCAATGAACGAACATTATGAACAGCACCCAATGGCAACGGAACAGGATTTTTCGCCCAATTCAGCAATCTGCCAAAATTACCAGGTGCATTGTTTCCATACACCAAAGGCGGGCGAATAATCACCACTTCTAAATTATTTTTAGTGGCTAATTGCAATAAACTTTGCTCGGCCTCATATTTGGAAATAGCATACGGTTCTTGTGGATTGGGCGTATCAGTTTCTAAAAACGGTTTATTATTTTGATTGCCATTCACGCCAATTGAACTTAAGAATATTAGTCTTTTTACGCCACTTTTGACTGCTTGTTTGGCTAAGTGATGTGTTAAATCTGTATTTATTTTCCTAAAATCAGCCAATATTTTTGCTTTATTGTTGTCAATAATATGCGCCTTTCCGGCCAAATGAACCACGCAATCAACACCATTTAACGCATCAGAAAAATCAGGCTCATTAGCAAAATCCCCAACCATAAATTGTTTAGCATGTGCTGGCATATCGGCTCTTTTTCGCAGTGCAATGGATACCTCGTATCCAGCAGTTAACATTGCCTTAGTTAGTGCTTTTCCAATAAACCCCGTTGCACCAGTTATTAAAATTTTCACAATTGCTTGCTTTGCCAACGCCAAGCATCTTTGCACATGTCGTTTAGTGTATATTCTGCCTGCCAGCCTAAAACAGATTTTGCATAAGCAGTGTTTGCATAACAACTAGCAATATCTCCAGCTCTGCGACTGACGATTTCATAGGCAATTTTACGACCCGATGCCATCTCAAACCCTTTAACCATCTCTAATACAGAATAGCCCTGACCCGTGCCTAAATTGACTGTTAATAATTGTGATTTATTGACCAATGCTTGTAAGGCGTTAACATGACCTTTGGCCAAATCTAGCACATGAATATAATCTCGCACACCTGTGCCATCAGGTGTGTCATAATCATCCCCAAAAACATACAGTTTTTCTAATTTGCCGATGGCGACTTGAGAAATATAAGGCATTAAATTATTAGGGATGCCGTTTGGGTCTTCGCCAATCAGCCCGCTTTTATGCGCACCCACTGGATTGAAATATCTAAGCAAAGCAATATGCCAAGTGTCATCTGCCACAAACACATCCCGCAAAAAATCTTCAATCATTAATTTTGAACGACCGTAGGGGTTAGTGGCTGAAAGTGGGAAATTTTCCGCAATCGGTACTGTTTTTGGATCGCCATATACCGTAGCAGAGGAGCTAAAAACAAAAGTTTTACAGTTAAAATCACGCATCACTGCTGCTAAAACAAATGAGCCACCAACATTGGTATCGTAATAATCAATCGGTTTTTCTACCGACTCCCCTACTGCCTTTAATCCTGCAAAATGAATGACGGCATCAAAATTATGCCACTTAAATACCCGAGTGAGTTCGGCCTTATTACGCACATCAACTTGATAAAAAGGAATTTCACTACCAGTAATTTTTTCAACTCGCTTTAATGATTGCAAAGAAGAATTGCATAAATTATCCACCACCACCACCTCATAACCCGCTTCAATCAAGGCAATACAAGTATGAGTGCCGATATACCCTGCACCACCTGTTACTAAAATATTCATCTCTTATCCCTCTAAATTGTTTAATTTTATACGTTCTCTCATATAATATTGCTACTAGGCAAAAGAAAATTTATACCTTTAAAATTTCAGCAAATACAGTTGTTATAGCCTTATATTTATTGTTTTCACTTATTTTTAAATCATTCTGTAAGGAGAGTATGTAGGCTTCACAATCTACTTGATTATCCATAATATTTAAAATTGAATTCAATAAAGACTCAGTATTAAATAACTGATATTTAATAATCTTATCCCCGTAAACAGCATTAGAATATTCCTCATCTGGAGCAATGACAATAACGCCATTTTTAATACCCTCTATTATATGCAAGCCCAATGTTTCTATGATAGAGGTTGATACGACAATGGTATTATCGCAAAATAATGCTTGCATTTTTTCTTTATCGGCAATATAGCCTAAAAAGTTTGTTTTACTATTGAATTTCTTATCCCATAAAATAGAATTTTCTAATTGATCCTTAGTTAGTGTTATGCTTATTTCAAAATCAATATTTCTGCCATCTAACTCAGCCAAAACATTAACAAAGTCTATGAAATTTTTATGTACGCTTTCAAAGTGTGGACCAACAATGTATAAAAATTTTATTTTTTTGGTAAAGTTGTATTTTTTTGGCTTAAAAAATGAATGATCAGAGACATCTACATCGCTTTTTATATAAAACTTCTTATTGTTTGTATTAATAAAATGACTTATATTGTTTTTTACATGTGTGGATTGTATTTCAAAATATTGACTATTGCTCACCAGAGTTTTAGCCACCATCCTCTTTAAATAGACCTGCTTTATCCACATAAGAAAATGTTTATTTCCAATATAAGCAGCATCTAATTCTTTAGAATAAAAAACCAGACCATGCATTTTAACCAATTGAGGAGCGTTTGAAAAAAATTGTGCCGTTCCAGAAAAGTTATACACCAATGCTATATTATGTTTTTTTATGATTTTTCTAAAAATTATATTTTCATAATACAGCCTATGCAAATACCCTTTTTTTTGAATAACTTTAAATTGAAAATTATTTGTATGCAGGTGTTTCTTAAGAATAATATCAATATTTTTATTTTTATAACAGATGATTAGAAAATTGTTAGCAAAATTCTTTTCACACTCTATCATCGCTTTTTCAAGAACCCTAATGCCTCCAGAATCTTGAATGCCGAATGCATTAAACAATATGTTCATTATTTAACTCCTGAGGTGGTTTTTTGTATTATATCTAACAGTGCATTCATTTTAATATTATAAGCATAGCTCGCCCTGTAGTTTTGTTGTATAACTTAACAATTCTTTTGACTTATTATTTGACCATTTTTTAATTCATAAATTTTGTCACAGCCTTGAATTGTGCTTAATCTATGAGCGATAATAATTAAGGTTTTGTCTTTGCTAATTTTATAAATTTCAGACATTATTTTTTGCTCTGTATCGCTATCTAGCGCACTGGTAGCTTCATCCAGTACTAATATTTCTGGCTGAGAGTATAAGGCTCTAGCAATGGCAATGCGTTGTTTTTGCCCGCCACTAAGCTGAATGCCGCCCTCGCCAACTTTGGTTTCTAGCCCTTCTTTTTCTTGCAAAAAATCATAAATATTGGCTTGTTGTAATACCTTTATTAATAACTTGTTGTCTTGCTTTGTGCCAAAGCAAATATTTTCTGCAACTGTGCCATCAAATAAATATACTTGTTGTGGAATATAGCCAATTTTAGAGCGCCAATTTTGTAAATTACGCTCATCTAAAGCTTCACCGTCAATATAAATATTGCCATTTTTAGGTCGATACAAGCCAGTAATTAAATCTACCAAAGTGCTTTTACCTGAGCCACTATGCCCAATAAATGCAACACTGTCACCCTGATTGATGGTTAAATTAATATTAGATAAAACATGATTTTTCTGATAAGCAAAATCAACTTGCTCCAAGCTGATTTTTTGCTCAAAATTGATGTTATTTTCTGCCAATATCTCTTGCTCTGTCTGTAATTCTTCACTTACTACTTCTATAGCTCTATACTGGTACATAAGTATATTGTAGCCACTGATAATGCGATTAATAGAAGGCAAAAGTCTATATAAGGATAAAACAAATAAACTCAATATTGGCAAAATATAAAGCACATTAGTTTGATTTTTATATAATAAAAATACCAGTAACAATATCACCAATCCAAAGCCACCTGTTTCTAGCACCATTCTAGGAATAACAATCAAAGTATCATTACGCTGAGATGCCTTAGAATACTCGTCCACTGCCGAATTAAATTGACCTTTTAGTATGTTTGTTGTTTGACTGTCTTTTAATTTTATATGTTTAAAATCCCCTAGCGCTTTATTAATAATTTCATATAATTTTGACTCTGCTGCTGCCCTCAATCTGCCATATAGCTCAATTCTTTTAGAAACCACTGTTGTCAAAAATAATAACTTAATGGCAAAAATTAATGTAAACACCATGGTGACCTTCCAGCTAACCACCAACATTAAAATATACAACAATATAACAATAAAAAATTCAGATAGTATTAGTAATGCTGATTGAATAATTTGCACTAAATGTGCTGCTTCTGTCATAATCGCCTTGGTTAGATAACTACTATTTTTGTTGACAAATGTTTTGTAGGGCATATTCAAATAAATGGCAAATAATTTTTGCGTCGTACTTGCATAAATACTCAATATATATTGATTAAGCGCATACATATACGTTATATTAATAATGGCTCTAAATATATAAAACGCCAATAATACAATACCAAAAGCAATCGCAAAATTAAGCGGAGTGTCGAAGTTAAAAAAAGTAAAAATTTGATGGTAATATTTATTATCCGTAACTTGTTCAAAATTAGTCGCTATGTCTATAAACGGCATTACTGTTGATATGCCAATTATCTCTACTAAAGAGATAACGATAGAAAATACCACCATCCACAACAAAGTAATCTTAGATTTTTTATCAAGTAATTGGTATAGTTTGTTGATGTAATTCATGGATTTTTAGTTGATAAAGCCGCTTACTGCTCGTGCTCACAATACCATTGATAGGTTTTTTTTAATCCTTGCGTCAATTCAACACGATATTGCCAACCCATCTGCGTTAGCCTTGAGGTATCAATCAATTTTCGAGGAGTGCCATCTGGCTTGGTATCGTCAAACACTAATTTACCTTGAAAACCAACTACCGCTTTCATGGTTTCTGCCATTTTGCGAATAGTTATATCTTTGCCAGTGCCAATATTAATATGTGACAACATTGGCTTGGTGTTGGCTTGATAGGTTTTTTCGTCCAATCCTAATACAAATAAGGATGCTTGTGCCATATCATCAACAAATAAAAACTCCCGCATGGCATTACCCGTTCCCCATACAACTACTTCGCTATCTTGGTTAATTTTAGCCTGGTGAAATCTGCGCATTAAGGCAGGAATAACATGGGAATTTTCTGGATGAAAGTTATCATAAGTGCCGTATAAATTAGTCGGCATCACACAGCGAAAATCTGTATTGTATTGTCTATTATAAGATTCACACAGCTTGATGCCGGCAATCTTAGCAAGTGCATAAGGTTCATTCGTTGCCTCAAGCACACCTGTTAGTAAACTATCCTCACGCATTGGCTGTTCAACCGCCTTGGGGTAAATACACGTACTGCCCAAAAATAACAAACGCTTAACCTTGTGTTGATAGGCGGCGTGAATAACATTGGCTTCAATCATCATATTTTGATAAATGAAATCTGCTGGATAGGTATCGTTTGCATAAATCCCACCAACTTTTGCCGCCGCTAAAATAACATAATCTGGCTTTTCGTCTTGAAAAAAATCTGCCACTGCGGATTGATTAACCAAATCTAACTCTTGATGAGTACGCAATAATAAATTGTTAAAACCGCTTGCAGTTAGCTGCCTAATAATGGCTGAGCCAACTAACCCTCTATGCCCAGCAATATAAATTTTGTCGTTAGGGTTCATTATTCGGTTAAATTGATTGTTTTGATGAAATCTTTATGTACGTAAATATCATCAAGTGAGTGAATCCTTCCCCACAAAAGATAATTATTTTTAAACATAATGTCTCTTATTTTTTCATCTCCAATAATAGAGCAGCCAGGTGGATTATTTTCAATCGTTAGTACGCTGATTGTCACTGCCGAAAAATCTATCCCTTTTAGTACGTTTAACTCATGCCCTTCAACATCTATAGACATATAATCTATATGCGTAATATGCTCATCTTTAAAGACTTCTTTTAGGGGTCTGACTTGAATGGTGATTTGTTCTGTTTCATGCTTATAGGTCTTACCGTCGTCTGTACTTTTCACAAAAGACAACATATCCTCCCAGCCTGAAACATTTTTTACCACAGAAAAAACCACTTCATCGTTTTTATCAGAGGCGCCAAAGGGGAATAATTTGGCCTTCCTGTGCTTCTCCCAAAGAGGTTTCATTAATGGCAGTGGTTCAAATACCGTACCACTCCAGCCCATTTCTTCAAAATAGAGTGTGTTATTAATGGTTAATGGATGGTTTCCACCCACGTCACAAAAAACCCCTTCTTTCTTATTTTTAAAAAAATGGTTATAAACAATATAATCTTGACTGTGCTGAGAATACAATACTTGAGCCTGTTTTATAAATATCTTGGTTTCGGGGTATTTTTTTTTAAACGGTCGCCCTTTTCTAACGACATTCATTTTTCTTAACTGCCCATAAATACTAGTTGGCGACAGTTTCTTTAATGCTGTTTTGAATATATTTACCATTTCATCTCCAATGTTATTAATGCTTTTTTGAACTTTTAATACTTCTATTCAAAATAATTCATCACCCTGTAGCCGCCCTCTTTTAAATAGGTTTCTTTTTTCATATTGTCCAAATCAGTTTTCATCATATCATCGACTAATTCTTTTAATTGATATTCCCGCTTCCAACCTAGTTTTTGCTCAGCTTTGCTAGGGTCTCCAAGTAGGGCATCTACTTCGGTTGGGCGAAAATATTTTTCATCAACTGATAAAACCTCACTGCCTATAGCAATTTGATAATCTGGATTATGGCACTGTTTAACCACTGCTTTTTCATTAATGCCTGTGCCGCTGAATGTTAATTCTACGCCAATATGGGAAAATGCCATGATTACAAAATCACGTACGCTGGTGGTTTTTCCAGTGGCAATGACCCAATCTTCTGGCTCATCAGCTTGCAAAATCAGCCACATCATTTTGATATAATCTTTGGCATGCCCCCAGTCTCTTTTGGCATCTAAATTGCCTAAATACAACTTATCTTGCAAACCGAGTGCAATTTTTGATACTGCCCTGGTAATTTTTCTAGTGACAAAGGTCTCTCCCCGAATTGGGCTTTCGTGATTGAATAAAATACCGTTACAAGCAAACATATCATAGGCTTCACGGTAATTAACCGTTATCCAATACGCATACATTTTGGCAGCGGCATACGGACTACGTGGATAAAAAGGTGTGTTTTCATTTTGCGGGGTTTCTTGAACCTTACCAAACAATTCACTGGTGGAGGCTTGATAAATTCTGGTTTTTTGCTCAAATCCCAACAAACGAACCGCTTCTAAAATTCTTAATGTGCCCGTACCATCCGCATTGGCAACATATTCCGGCGTTTCAAAAGAAACAGCCACGTGGCTCATTGCTGCCAAGTTGTAGATTTCATCAGGCTTGGTTTGTTGAATAATTCTGGTCAAATTCATACTGTCGGTCATATCGCCATGATGTAGGAAAAATTTAACATCCTCTTCATGCTGATCTTTAAATAAATGATCAATCCTATCGGTATTAAACAGCGATGAGCGGCGCTTAATCCCATGAACTATATACCCTTTTTTTAGTAAAAACTCTGCCAAATATGCCCCATCTTGCCCTGTTATGCCTGTAATTAATGCTACTTTATTCATAAATTCTCCCTTTTATAATCATCTTCTAATCTTTCAATATCATCTTCGCCCGTATAGCTACCCACTTGGGTTTCTATCATAATTAAATCTTTTGTTGTTGTATTTGCCAGACGGTGAACATCCCCAGCTTTAATATAAGTGGATTCGTTTTCATTTAAAATAAAAACCTGTTCATTTAAAGTTATTTCTGCCTGTCCTTGGATAATAACCCAGTGTTCGTTTCTATATTTATGCCTTTGTAAAGAAATTCTTTGGTTTGGGCTGACAACAATGCGTTTAACTTTATAGCCCGCATTCTCTTCTAAAACAGTCCAACTGCCCCAAGGACGATGACCTGTTAAATGGATATTGGTTAATGTTGATTGTTGCTGCTGTAACTCTTCAACAATTTGTTTTACCTTCTGTGTCGAGCCTTTTTTGGCCACCAATAACACATCGCCAGTATTGACGATAATGCTATTGTTAATGTCAATCGTTTTAACTGGCTTATCAGATAGGATTAGATTATTATGCTCATCATTTGGCAATTCAGCAGCCAAAGCATCAAAACTCCCGACATCACTCCAATCCATATCACTAACCACAACACTAACTTTATCGCTTTTTTCCATTACCGCATAATCAATACTGTCCGCTGGAATATTGGCCATATCCGATGGATTAATGCTAATAATATCTTGCTGTTTGGCATTGTTATAAGCGACTAATGCCTGGTTGTAAATGTCTGGAGCATGTTGTTTTAATTCATCCAAAAATCCACCAGCTTTAAAGCAAA
>JAJRPY010000021.1 GCA_024280535.1 Gammaproteobacteria bacterium
TATCTTTAAATATATTATTAATGCGCTTGTTGGCCTCTACCAGACTGTTTGAATTGTCATCTTGCACAAAACTATGCAAGGCCTGAATACGCAAATGCAAGTCATACACTATACCATTCGTAGAGGCATTTTGAGCCGCTTTAACGACCATCTTATTAATACCTTGATCTTGATAATAAGCACTTAAACGATCTGATATAAAATTATTAACCTCATCCCTAATATCACTTTCAAATTGATATAATTCAGCAGATTTAGAAACCAATTCAAACAAATCTAATGTTTTCGACTCAATCAGCATTCGCAATAAACCTAGCCCTGCTCGTTTGAGTGCATACGGGTCTTTTGAGCCAGTAGGTTTGTGGCCAATGCCGTAAATACCGACGATACTATCAACTTTATCAGCAATGGCAACGCACAAACCCGGCGCTGTAGATGGCAATGTATCACCTGCAAATCTAGGGTGGTAATGCTCGCTAATAGCCGTTGCCACCGCAGCATTCTCGCCATCATTCAAGGCATAATACCCGCCCATCACCCCTTGCAAATCTGCAAATTCACCCACCATTTCAGTGACCAAATCTGTTTTACACAATAGCCCTGCACGCTTTGCATCTTGCTCGTTGGCATTGATGATGGTGGCAATAAAGCCTGCTAATATTTCAATCCGTTTTGCCTTATCACCCATTGACCCTAGCGATTTCATAAACAATACCCCGTCAAGACTTTGTAGGCGATTGAACAATGTTTGTTTTTTGTCCTGCTCCCAAAAAAACTCTGAATCGGCTAATCTAGGGCGAATAACGCGCTCATTGCCATCGATAATAACAGCCATATCGCTAGAATTAATATTGGCAACCGAGATAAAACTGGGCAATAATTCGCCCTTTGCGTCCAATATATGAAAATATTTTTGATGCGATTTCATGGCTGAAATAAGCGCCTCTTTAGGTACCCCTAAAAACGACTGACTAAACGCACCCGAAAAGGCATGCGGATATTCAACCAATGCGCACACTTCACTTAACAACGCCTCATCAATCACTGCTACGGCATTATTATGATTGGCAACTTGCGTAACTTGCTGACGGATAATCTCCTTTCTCCGATTAAAATCCACTTCAATATTGGCTTGATCTAGCATTATTTGACGATAATCTTTTGCCTCGCTAATACCAAACTCTTGCTTACCGGTAAATCTCAATCCGCGGGTGACATTGCCAGCAGTCAAACCCATAATATTCGCCTCAACCACCTCATTCCCTAGCAACATCACCAGCCAATACACAGGACGTACAAACTGCCTATCTGAACTGCCCCAGCGCATTGGT
The DNA here is from genome assembly GCA_024280535.1 of Gammaproteobacteria bacterium. Lineage (GTDB taxonomy): Bacteria > Pseudomonadota > Gammaproteobacteria > PS1 > Pseudothioglobaceae > Thioglobus_A. The sequence goes on from JAJRPY010000021.1 coordinate 1,332, forward strand.
CTAGCAATTGGGATATTTTTAATCGCCTTATCCACCACTTGTTGTAATAAATCTTTGCTTTTTAGCCCTTTTTTCTCTTGACTAAAATAATAATAATCCGACTTGCCAAACGGCTTTTGCTGCAAATCTACCCTTGACACGCCACACGATTTGGCAAAGCCATCAAGTGCCTGATCAGGTGCCTTCACTGATGGCCCTTTGCGCTCAATTAACTGGTCTGCTTGTTGTAATTCTAACCCATGCACCAGTACGGCTAAACGGCGCGGTGTGGCAAATGATTCAAGCGCTGAAAAACCCAGCTTTAACTGCTTTAATTCAGTTGCAATATTGTTTGTTAATGCTGTTGAAAGTTTTTCTAGTAATTTAGGGGGCAATTCTTCTGTGCCCAACTCTAATAAAAAATCTTGCGTATTCATAGTCGTCAATCTTAAATAATTTGGAATCGAAGCTGGCCATTGACCAAATCAATCATAATGGAGCGCGCATAAAACTTAGCCGGTGCTACATCAAATTTTTTATACACACCAGCAATAGAAACCAGCTCAGCATTAAACGATTGCACAAAAATAGTCGCTTTTTCATCGCCCTGAATACCGGCAAATAAATTACCCCGAACTTCTTTATAGGCTGAAATTGAGCCGTAAGCCATCACATCAGCACCCGATTTTACCTTTGCCAGCAGCACCAAATCTCTATCCTCTGCAATGACTTGCTGGAATGAATAAACCTTATTGGCAATAATTTTTGGCGCTTTATAGATTTTATTTTGCTGTGGATTTGGTGCATCAACCACCGGCTGTCTAGGCTCTGGAGCCTTGGTTTTAGCATTATTACTTGCTAATAATGACTTGCCAAACACTGCCAAGCCTGAAAATTTTGCAAAATCAATCAATTCTTGTTTTTGCGAACGAATGCCCACCGCAACTATCTCATTTTGCGCTAATATTTCAATCAATACTGCCAACTCATTCGCTTGAAAATTTTGGCATTCAATCTCTAAAACAACAGGGGCATGCTGAAATTGGGCCTTGTTATTTTTGGCAATGGCATTAATTTCATCCACCAACGCATCGATATTATTACTCAACACTTTTAAGGTGTATAAAGTCTCGGTTTGGGTGATTATTTCAATTTTATTCAACTGCGCCAACCTTGCGTACAATCCAGAAAATGCCAAACACGATTCATACCTGTATCCCCACTCAGCATCAAGTCCAACGGGGTTTTATGCTTGAATTTTTTAACACGGCGCTTGAGCCAGACACTGGCATATTCTTGATTAGTCGGGAATGTGGTGCCTAATGATTCATTAATACCCAAAATCATTTTTGTGCGTTTAATCATTGCCTGGGTAAACTCAAACGCCTTGTCGCCACGACGATACATATACAGATGTCTTGGCTTTAGAATGCTTTCAAGATTTAGAATATTCAATTGCTCAGTATCTTCCAGCTTCCAATTTTCTAAAATTTGACACAGTTGAAGGGTTAATTGGTTTTTTTCATCCTTGCTTAAGTCAATACTGATGGCATCGCTATGCGTATTATTTGCTGGCATTATTGAACCCTAAATTGGAATCGTACTTCACGGTCAAACACGCTTTTATCTGGTGCATTAGGCAAAGGTGAGGCTTTGTAAACTGCACGCTCAATAGAATTTTTAAACGCTATTTCTTTTGCACTATTGCCAACATTACACGCGGATAAATTGACACTTTGCACCTTGCCTTTTTTATCTTGCAAAATGTAAACCTCACATATCCAATGGTCTTTCACCCCTTTATAGCGCCAATTTTTCCTTACTCTTGCGGCAATTTGATTAGTGTAACTGTTCTTTAATTCATTAAGAATATCTTCATTGGCAATTTTACGTTCTTGGTCTTCTTCTGCCTGAATTTCTTGCTTTAAAGAGCGTTTGCTTTGCTCTTTTTTAAATTTATCTGCCTCTACTTGACGTTGTCTTTCA
>JAJRPY010000022.1 GCA_024280535.1 Gammaproteobacteria bacterium
AAATAAATGCAGCATCAAGCCCTCTGTATCCACTCTATTTGAACGCGGCACAATCACAATACGGGTTGGATTTTCATGATCGGATTCATCACGAATATCCTCCACTAACGGCAGTTTTTTGGCACGCATTTGGGCAGCAATTTGGGTAATTACCTTAGAGCCAGAAGTCTGATAAGGTAGCGTTTCAATGACGATATTGCCTTCTTCTTTTTGGTAAGTTGCACGCATCTTAACCGAGCCGTGACCCGTTTCATAAATTTGTTTCAATTCTTTGGTGCCAGAGACGATATTGGCATCTGTGGGATAATCTGGTGCTGGGATGATTGCCATAATCTCATCTAAATCACATGATGGCTTATCCAGCAGTGCAATACAAGCGTTAACCACTTCTGTTAGATTATGTGGTGGCACGTCTGTAGCCATACCAACGGCAATGCCAGAGGTGCCGTTAAGCAATAGATTAGGTACTTGTGCAGGTAGGTTTTGCGGCTCTTGCAAGGAGCCATCAAAATTATCCGTCCAATTAACGGTACCTTGATTGATTTCTGCTAATAATAAATCGGCATAACGAGATAATTTAGACTCGGTATAACGCATGGCAGCAAACGACTTGGGGTCATCGGGCGCACCCCAGTTGCCTTGTCCGTCAATAAAAGGATAGCGATAAGAAAATGGCTGAGCCATCAATACCATGGCCTCATAACAAGCGCTATCGCCATGAGGATGAAACTTACCCAGTACATCACCCACGGTACGGGCTGATTTTTTAAATTTGGCAGTGGATTTAAGCCCAAGCTCACTCATTGCATAGATAATACGCCTTTGAACAGGCTTTAACCCATCGCCAACAAACGGCAAGGCACGGTCAAGAATGACATACATTGAATAATCAAGATAAGCGCGCTCACTAAATTGCGCAACACTTTGTTGCTCAAGGCCGATTTGGCTCATTTTTCCCCTAGAAATAACGGTTTTTTATAGATTAAAAAAACCTTAATTTTTTTGCATTATTTTAATGTAAGTTTTGCTCAAATAAAATTAAATTGAGACCTTTATGTAAATAGAGATGATTAGCAGTATTCAATTTTTGTTCAATGGAGACCTTTGCATAAATAGGGATGATTAGCAAAATTCAATTTTTGTTCAATTGGTGATTTTCTTAAACCCAACCCTAGCAGGGTCAGCGCTACACAGCAATCCTCTGGGAGGACTAAGGTAGGGTTTAAAAAATTGCCAAGTGAATGAAAAGTGGGTTTTTGATGATTATTCATATTGATATAAAGGTCTCAAATCATTCAAAGTCTTCTGGACTGATGCACGAACAGAATAAATGACGGTCACCATAAACGTTGTCAATTCGTTTAACAGGTGGGAAGTATTTGTTTGCTATCAAGGATTCCACGGGGTATAAAGCCACTTGTCTGGTGTATGGATAATGCCACTCTGTTGCCATTTCGTATGCGGTATGCGGGGCGTTTTTAAGGGGATTGTTGTCCTTATCCCACTCACCTGAAATGACTTTTTGTATTTCATCATAAATACTCATCATAGCGGTGATAAAACGGTCTATCTCACGTTTTGATTCGCTTTCTGTTGGCTCAATCATCAATGTACCGGCTACTGGAAAACTCATAGTAGGGGAATGAAAACCATAGTCCATTAAGCGCTTAGCAATGTCTTCTTCGGAAATGCCACTTTGGGCTTTGAGTGGACGAATATCAATAATACATTCGTGTGCAACCATTCCCTGATCACCACGATACAAAATCGGGAAACTGTCTTTCAGGGCATCTGCTATGTAATTGGCACTCACAATAGCCACTTGCGTTGAGCGCTGCATACCGTATTTACCCAGCAATTTAATATACGACCAAGAAATTGGCAAAATGGAAGCAGAACCATACATAGCAGCAGACACTGCGTTTGAATCTTTATCCAGTGGATTGCCTGGTAAAAATGGTGCCAAATGTGACTTAACGCCAATCGGCCCCATGCCTGGACCACCACCACCATGTGGAATGGCAAATGTTTTATGTAAATTAATATGCGATACATCCGCACCAAATTCACCCATACGCGTGATGCCCACCATCGCATTTAGATTGGCACCATCTAAATAAACCTGCCCGCCGGCGTTGTGAATTATCTCGCAAATATGCTTAATTTCAACTTCAAACACGCCGTGGGTTGAAGGATACGTCACCATAATGGCTGCCAGTTTGTCTTGATGCTTTTCGACCTTGGTTTTTAAATCATTCACATCAATATTACCTGCCTCATCACACTTAACAATCACCACTTTCAACCCTGCCATTACCGCACTGGCAGGATTGGTGCCGTGTGCTGACGAAGGAATTAGGCAGATATGACGATCAGACTCACCACGCGATTGATGGTAGGCATGAATTGCCAACAAGCCTGCAAATTCACCTTGAGAACCCGCATTAGGCTGCAAAGAGACCGCGTCATAGCCGGTTACTTCGCATAATGCATGCTCTAATTCTTTGAATAATTGCTGGTAACCTTGGGTTTGCTCTGCTGGCGCATAAGGATGTAATTGTGAAAATCCTGGCAAACTAATGGGGTACATTTGTGTGGCAGCATTCAGTTTCATCGTACATGAGCCTAATGCAATCATAGAATGATTTAAGGCGATGTCTTTGTTTTCTAGGCGCTTGAGATAACGCATCATCTCGGTTTCACAGTGATATTGGCTAAATACAGGATGGGTTAAATATTGTGTGGTGCGCATCATATCAGCGGATAATGCTGGTTTTGATTCTAACAATTGATTGATTGAAAACACCGACAACAAGGCTAATAATTCCGCTTCAGTGGTGGTCTCATCTACCGACATACTCAGCTGTGTGTGACTTAATAGACGAATATTAATGCCCATTTTTTGAGCGCTGGTTAATAATACTTGGGCTTTGTTGGTGTTGATTGTAATGGTGTCAAAAAATTGTGTGGCAACCAGTTCAAACCCAGCTGCACTCAAACTGGCAGCTAGGCGACTGGCCTTGGCATGCACCGTGCTGGCAATTTTTTTGAGCCCAGCTGCACCATGATAAATACCGTACGCTGCTGCTAATACTGCTAATAACACTTGCGCCGTACAAATATTACTTGTGGCTTTATCGCGGCGAATATGCTGCTCACGCGTTTGTAGTGCCATTCGCATTGCCGGATTGCCCAGCACATCTTGCGAAACGCCAATAATACGCCCTGGCACCCGACGTTTAAATTCGTCACGCGTGGCTAAATAAGCGGCATGCGGACCACCAAAACCCATAGGCACACCAAAGCGCTGTGAGCTGCCGACGGCAATATCTGCACCCATTTCAGCTGGGGTTTTGATTAATGTTAAGGCCAATATATCGCAAGCCACAATCGTTAATACGCCTTTATTTTTGGCGTTAGCAATATCATAGGTTAAATCACGAACTTCGCCATTGGTACCAGGTGATTGCAACAATGCGGCAAAACAATCAGTAAAGTCATGACCTTGAATGTCTTCAATCAATAACTCAATACCCAGTGGCTTGGCGCGAGTTTGTAAAATACTGATAGTTTGAGCATTGGTATTACTATCAATCAAAAATTGGTTAGATTTGTTGTTGCGATTAGCGCGCTTTGCCATCATCATGGCTTCGGCACAGGCGGTAGGTTCATCTAATAATGAGGCATTGGAAATATCCATACCCGTAAGGTCAATAATCATTTGCTGAAAGTTCAGCAACATTTCCAAACGACCTTGGGAAATTTCCGCTTGATATGGCGTGTAAGCCGTGTACCAGCCAGGATTTTCTAAAATATTACGCCGGATAACACTTGGCATCAAAGTGCCGTAATAACCCTGACCGATAAAATTCGTTGCCAGCACGTTATTACTCGCCAGTTTTGTCGCCAACTCAAGGCTATCACGCTCAGTTAAACCTTCATCTACTGCCATCCGATTGCCAAATAAAATAGCACCTGGAACTGTTTTTTCAATAACCTCTTCAACTGTTTTACAGTTAATTGCGTCTAACATTAAAGTGATATCTTCGGCACTCGGACCGATATGTCTGTCTAAAAATTCGTTACTCATAAAGCCATTACATTTACGTCAATAAATCGTGAATTTTATCTTATTTATGGTTTAATTTTTGACTAGTTATAATCATAAAAAATAGGGTTTTGTAACCCCGTACAACCCCTAGCCAGGTGGCCAAGATAACGCCCGCCCACCAAGACAATGCAAATGAATGTGATACACCGTTTGTCCACCATTTTCATTGCAATTCATCACCACGCGATACCCCGCCTCAGCAAAGCCAATTTGTTTGGCAAGTTTGCTGGCTGTGAGTGTTAATTTGCCTATCAGGGCAGCATCAGTGGCCTCATTTAAAGTGGCAATGTGTTGTTTGGGAATAACCAAAAAATGATGTGGCGCCTGCGCACTAATATCATAAAAAGCGTAAACCCATTCATCTTCAAAAATTTTATTAGCTGGAATTTCCCCTGCAATAATATTACAAAATAAACAATCACTCATCTCTTATCCTTTTTATTAAACCCTTGAACAGTTTTATTTATATTGGCGTAAATACCACCAGCCAAATATTTTTTTAGCAACATGCAACAATCGACAGTTTGGCAACATTCGCCCGCCTGTCATCGTACGCGAAACATACATACCTTTATTATTTGAATCCACAATACACATTAATTCAATTTTAAACGTATGGCTGGGCGTTTTTTCATTTAACACTTCGATGGCATTTTTAGCAGCAGCCTCGGCTTGAAGATCGGCTATGTGTGCTTGTTTTGGCATCCATTCTGGCCCTGGAAAAGAGCCTGAATCGCCCGCTACGAAAACTTTATTAACCCCTGCCACTTCACAGAATTTATTGGCTTTCAATAACCCGCCTTCACTGCGCTCAAGTTTGGTATTATCAAACCAAGCATTGCCTGTCATGCCGGGCATAAATAAAATTAAATCTGCTGCAAATTCACCCTCTTCGGTGATTACTTTATCGGCTTCAAATTTTTGTATTTTATGTCCAAGATGGGTGGTGATATTGCGCTTTTTCATTTCTGCTAACAAGCCTTTGACTGCTTTTTCGCCCAAACGAGCACCTGGCTTTGCCGCTGGCGTAAAAAAAGTGAGCTTAAATTGATCGCGTCGCCCCTCTGCACGAAGTTGTGTGTCAAGCCCAAACAAAAATTCAAACATTGGCCCGCCACGCATAGCACTAGGCTCTTTTGGATTGCCACTAAAACCAACCGCAATATTACCACCATTCATAGCTGCCACCCGATCTCGAATTGCCTCAGCCGCCTCAAGCCCTTCACAAGGGGTAATAGCATGCTCAATACCTGGTAATTTTTTGATAAATTGACCGCCAGAAGCGATAATCAATACATCATTTTCATAGGTGCCAATTGGGGTTATGACCGATCTGCCCTGATTATCCAAACCAGTCACTTCGCTGGCAATATGCACAACCTGCATCCGTTTGAAAAAATTATCCAAAGGGATGATAATGTCTTTTTTAGTTGCCGCACCTGATGGTACCCAAATCAAACTGGGCATATAAACCAGTTCAGCCTTGGGCGAGATTAGCGTTATTTCACATGCTTGATGTTGCTTTCGAAGCGTTCGAACGGCTGTTAAACCGGCAAATCCTGAGCCAATAATAGTAATTTTTTTCATATTTAAACCGCTTAAAAAATTTCAATCACTTGAGTATTGACCGTTTCCATATTGGCAATACTGGCAAAATACGCCATCATCTGTGGCCATTGCTCTCTGGATTCTAATTGTTGTCTAAAACTTTCTTGATGCGCCTTAGTCTGCCATTTGACCAAACAGTACACCCGACCTTGTTCATCAATGCCCGAATCGCGCGACACAAAACCCTCTGCCTTGGCAATATCCTCATCAATCTCTTTTGATAAAATTTTCCAATCAGAAATTAACTGCAGATTGTGCAATTCGAACGACATAATTATAAAACACTCACTCATTTTACTCTCCTATATTTTTACAAAAATGCCCATCATCTGGATTTTCCACGCTGTGGGCAATGTTTTCTACAAATGCTTGTAATTCGTCAAATTCTAACACGGTTAAAATACGTGTAACAATGTCTGGCGCAACTCTAAGCGTACACCTGCTACCATTCTTAAGCTGCACCTCCATGCCAGCTGCATTCATCATCAAACCTTCATCATTTTGTTCTAATAATTGCTCAAGCTCATCTTGCAAAGTATCGTATAAATCTTGCAATGTGACTAATACGGCATCATTGGTTTGGTCAGAAATTGAGACAATCTCACCTTGAACCGAGCCAAAACTATCGTCTTGCTCACATTCAAATTCTATGTCCACCTTTATCAAATGGTCTTTAAATTTACCTGAGAGCTTTGGGTCAAAAAATATATAATCTAGCATAATTAATTATTGTAAATACATTGGGGATATTTTAATGCTAGATCAACACACTTTAGAGACTTTATTTATTAATGCCAGAAGTCACAACAACTGGTTAAATCAACCGATTACAGAGGCGCAAATCAAGCAAATTTACGCCCTAATGAAATTTGGCCCAACCGCAGCAAACAATAGCCCTGCACGACTTACCTTTGTTAAATCAAGCGCAGCCAAGGCACGGCTTAAAACGCATCTAGACGAAGGCAATATTGACAAATCCATGGCCGCACCCGCAGTAGCCATCATTAGTTATGACATCGAATTTTATGAAAAACTTGGGTTTTTATTTCCTCATACCGATGCCAGAAGTTGGTACGCTGGCAACGATGCTAAAATCAAACAAGCTGGCACAATGAACGCCACTTTGCAAGGTGCTTATTTTATGCTGGCTGCGCGCGCAGTTGGGCTAGATTGTGGGCCTATGGGTGGTTTTAACAACGACACACTGGATCAAGATTTTTTCCCTGACGGCAAAACAAAATCCATTTTCATTTGTGCCATCGGTCATGGCGACGATAGCAAACTTTACCCTAGAAGCCCTCGTCTAAGCTTTGATGAAGCCTGTGCAATTATTTAAGTTTCTTTAAAAAACGATTAGTTTCAAACCTCAACCCCTTATTTTACAAAGACCTTGCTTAATTCAATCTAACCAATTTGGCAAATTTTAATAGGAGATTATTTGTCGTCTTTTTCTTGACTTTTTTGCCCTTCTGGGCTTTTTTGATTTTCCTGTTTTTCTTGGCTTTTTTCTCTTGGCGGACAACCATTATGTTTAAGCCACAAATCCTCATGCCCAATCAGTTTGGCGTACATAGGGATTTCACATTCTTTGATGGTTTTTTCACTCGCCTTAAACTCACTTGCTTTATCCTCATCAGAGGCAAACACCGCAGAGACACCCAGTGTCATTATTGCCAATGAAGCGGCCAGTACAATTTTAGTTTTTTTCATTTTTATAACTCCTTATTATTAATAATCAAATTCCATTTCTTCAAACACCCATTGAGCATTCTTTCCAGCAATATCTTTATAACCCGTCAAAAAGTGAAAATTATGCTGATCGATTTTACTGGCTTGTAACATATCACCCTCCTTATCAAGAATATTGGCAATTTTTACGTTTAAAAATACCAAATAATCGTAAGTATTTTTAGTTGCAGTTGCCAAATCAGCAGCGCGACCATGACCTGGTACAACATGTAATGGCTTAAATTTTGCCATTTTTTCAAACACCTTAATCCAGCTTTGAGAATTTTTAGCAGGACCAATGCCCAGCATTCTATCATTAAACACCACATCACCT
>JAJRPY010000023.1 GCA_024280535.1 Gammaproteobacteria bacterium
GAAACACTGTGAAAATTAAGCAAATCAAAGCAAGAGAAATTCTCGATTCCAGAGGCAACCCAACCATTGAGGCAGATGTTATTTTAGATGACGGCACCATCGGCAGTGCCATGGTACCCAGTGGTGCCTCAACGGGTCAACGAGAAGCACTAGAACTTCGTGATGGCGACCCATCTCGCTACCTCGGCAAAGGCGTGTTAAAAGCAGTCGAATTTGTCAACACAGAAATTAACGAAACTTTAATCGGTTTTGGTATCGAAGATTTAACCGTAATCGACCAAGCAATGATTGATCTTGATGGCACTGAAACCAAATCCCGCCTAGGCGCTAACGCCATTTTAGCAGTCTCTCTTGCCAGTGCGCATGCCAATGCAAACAGACAAAATAAGCCACTTTATGAGGCGCTTGACCAAGGTGACAACTACAAACTGCCCGTGCCAATGATGAATATTATCAACGGTGGTGAGCATGCAAATAACAATGTTGATATTCAAGAATTTATGATTATTCCCGCAGGGGCGCCAAGTTTTAAAGAGGCGTTGCGTTATGGTGCGGAAGTATTTCATCATTTGAAAGCCGTGCTAGAATCACGAGGTATGAACACTACCGTTGGAGATGAAGGCGGATTTGCACCCGATTTAGCCTCTAATGAAGAGGCGCTAACAATTATTTTAGAGGCCATTAACAATGCTGGCTACAACGCAGGCAAAGATATTTTTATTGGTATTGACGCGGCAAGTTCAGAATTTTACAAAGAGGGAAAATATGTGCTAGCCTCGGAGAATAAATCACTCAGTTCAGCAGAATTTGTCGACTACGTAGCCCACTGGGTTGAAAATTATCCCATCCTCTCTATTGAAGACGGCATGGATGAAAATGATTGGGATGGCTGGGATTTGCTGACTAAAAAAGTTGGGCATCAAGTTCAATTGGTCGGAGATGATTTATTTGTAACCAATAGCCACATTTTAAAACAAGGCATTGACAAACACATTGCCAATTCAATCCTAATCAAAGTAAATCAAATTGGCACATTAACAGAAACCTTTACTGCTATGAAAATGGCTGTTGAAGCTGGATATACTGCGGTTATGTCGCATCGATCTGGCGAGACCGAAGACACAACCATCGCTGATTTAGCCGTAGCCACTGGCTGTGGACAAATCAAAACCGGCTCTTTATCACGCTCTGATCGCCTGGCCAAATACAATCGCTTATTACGCATCGAGGAGGAACTGGGCGCCAAGGCGATTTATCCAGGGCTTGATGCTTTTAATCATTTGGATTAAACTAGACGTTAATTTGCTCAACTTAACAATTGGAATCACTTTCAACTATTTGGCTTAGTATTGCGCTGTTTGGCTTAATACTAGCCTCGGCTTTTTTTTCCAGCACTGAAACTTCAATGATGGCCATTAATCGCTATCGTCTAAAAGTTTTGGCAAAAACCAGCAAAAATGCACGACGCACCGAGCATCTTTTAACAGACACCGATCACCTAATTGGCACGATTTTATTGGGCAATAATTTTGTTAATATTTTTGCCTCAAGTATTGCCACTGTTTTGGCTGTTAAACTCTGGGGGCAAGATTCAATTGTCTTAGCATCACTTGCATTAACCTTTGTTATTTTAGTTTTTGCCGAAACCACGCCAAAAACATTTGCTGCCAAAAATCCAGAAAAAGTTGCCCTACCCGCCTCAATAATCATCAGCGCATTGATTAAAATTTTTAAGCCCATTGTCTGGCTTATTGGCTTAATGTCTAAATTAATTCTTAAACTATTTGGCATTGACCATCAACAAAAACACGGGGACATTAGCTCTGAGGAATTGCGTATGGTGGTAAGTGACGCCAAACCCATCATTGCCTCTAATTACCAAAAAATGCTACTTAATATTATTGACCTTGAGCAGGTTAAGGTAGAAGATATTATGATTCCAAGACATGAATTAATTAGTGTCGATATTAACAAACCTGATGAAATTCTTAAACAACTTCAACGCATTCAACATACTCGATTGCTCACTTACGACACCTCAAGTGACAACATTACTGGCGTATTGCATATGCGTGATATTGCCAATCTATATGCCAGAGGGGAATTTACCATGGACAATGTGCTTGCCTTGGTGCGTGACCCTTATTTTGTCCCAGAAGGCACTTCACTGGCACATCAATTAGCACATTTTCAAATGCAAAAAAGACGCCTAGGATTGATTGTAGATGAATATGGAGAGGTGCGGGGTCTGATTGTACTAGAGGATATTTTGGAAGAAATTGTCGGGCAATTTACCTCTAATCAAAGTGAGATTATTGATGAGATCAGCCTACAAGCAGATGGCAGTTATCTAGTTGACCCACGAATTAACATACGTGAACTGAATACAACACTTGGTATTAACTTATCCGTTGCCAAGGCAAAAACATTAAACGGTCTTATTTTAGAGGAATTACAAAACATCCCAAAGCGCGATGTTAGCTTTAAAATTGATCATTTATTGGTTGAGATTTTACAAATTTCAGATCAAACTATCAAACTGGTTAAACTCACAAAATTAGATTAACGCCTCACCCATACGCACCGTTTGAGCTGCACTCAATTTTAAGCGATTTTGCTGATTAGGCATAAGCATAATAACCGTTGAGCCCATATTAAATCGACCCAATTCCTCACCCTTTTTAAGCTCAATATTTTGATTTTCATAATCAAAATGCTGTACTTTTTTCTGATAAGGCGGGTTAATCTGCCCTGCCCACACCGTTTGCATAGAGCCTACCAAAATGGCACCCACCAAGACAAAGGCGCAGAGTCCAAATTCTGTCTGAAAATAACACACCACCCGCTCATTTCTCGCAAACAAATCCGTCACACCTTCGACGGTTGTTTGATTGACCGAAAACAAATCACCCGGAATATAATCCATAGCCAGCAACTTGCCGTCATAAGGCATATGAATCCGGTGATAATCTTTTGGCGAAAGATAAATAGTCGCAAAAAACCCTGCATCAAATTGATCAGCACGATAATCGCCCGCCAGCAACGCAGCAACCGTATAGTAATGATTTTTAGCCTGAAAAATAGTTGCATGGCTAATATTGCCCGCCTGTGAAACGCTGCCATCTACTGGACAAATAATATCACTCGCCGCTATGTTTCTAGCAGTTGGCTTAAGCGCACGCGTAAAAAAATCATTAAAATGCTGATATTCTTCAACATTCTCACGCACTGCTTCAGACAAATCAACCCCATAAGCGTTAACAAACCAGTGAATAAATTTATTTTTGAACCCAGTATTCTCAATTCGAGCCAAGCGAAACATCAGCATTGATAACGCATGCTGAGGAATAATATATTGCCACCAAGTCATTGTCCTGCTCCTAATTATTTAATTTTTGATTGAATGAAAGACAGTGCTTCATCGTAATTCACTTCGATTTTGTCGGCACTATTGCGCGCCTTATATTCCACCTTGGCATTATCCGCATGAGTATCGCTCAACACCATTCTATGCGGAATGCCCAGTAATTCTGAATCAGCAAACATAATACCAGCGCGCTCTTTGCGATCATCCAACAACACTTCAATACCCGCTGTTAGGCACAATTGATACAACTCATCTGCCAAAGTCTTCACCCGAGTGGACTTGTTGTAATTAATTGGCACAATGACCAACTGAAACGGCGCGATAGATTGGGGAAATATAATACCACGCGCATCGTAATTTTGCTCAATCGTAGCAGCAATAACCCGCGTAACACCGATACCGTAACAACCCATCAACGTGGTCACCGCCCTGCCCGATTCGCCAATCACATTGGCACCCATTGCCTTGGAATATTTGCTACCTAGTTGAAAAATATGCCCCACTTCAATACCGCGCTTAATCACCAACTTGCCCTGCCCATCGGGCGAATTATCACCCTCAACCGCATTACGCAAATCTGCCTGAGTAAATACCGTCTCCTGCCAATTAACCCCCGTTAGGTGGTAATCCCATTCATTCGCACCACAAACAAAATCACACATAATACTAGCTGAATAATCCACCACCAAATCAATGCCTAGCGCCTTAATGCCAATAAATCCTTTTTTCAATCCTAATGACTTAATCTGCGCATCCGAGGCCAATTCAAACTCACCAAATAAATTATGCGCCTTAACCTCATTTAATTCGTGATCACCCCGAAGTGCCAATGCTTTAAAGCCTTCTGAGGTATTAACAATTAAGGTTTTAATACAATTTGAAGGCTTGATTGATAAGAATTGTGCTACCGCTTCAATACTGGTTTTTTTCTTAGTGAGTACCGAGGCTTGCTGTGCGCTTGGCGTGGCAGTTTGTTGTTGCTGAGTAAAAGCTACTTTTTCAATATTGGCCGCATAATCAGATTTATCAGAAAAACAAATGGCATCTTCGCCACTATCAGCTAATACGTGAAATTCGTGAGACGCATCGCCGCCAATAGCACCAGAATCAGCCAATACTGGGCGATAATCCAGCCCCAAACGGTCAAATATACGACAATAGGTTTGATGCATTAGCGTGTATGTTTGTTGTAATGAGTCTTGGTCTAAATGAAACGAGTAGGCATCTTTCATAATAAATTCACGCGAGCGCATAACCCCAAATCTTGGGCGAATTTCATCTCTAAATTTGGTTTGAATTTGATAAAAACTCATCGGCAGTTGCTTATAACTACGCACATACTGGGCAGCCAAGGTGGTAATAACCTCTTCATGAGTCGGCCCTAAGCAAAATTCACGACCATGGCGATCTTTAAAACGCAATAATTCCGGACCATATTGATCCCAGCGACCCGATTCTTGCCAAAGTTCTGCGGGTTGGGCAATCGGCATTAACACCTCTTGAGCGCCAGCTTTGTCCATTTCTTCACGAATAATGGCTTCCACTTTTTTAAGTACTCTAACCCCCATCGGCAAATAAGAATACAGACCAGAGGCCAGTTTAGCGATAAGCCCTGCTCGGATCATCAATTGATGTGAAACAACTTGCGCATCATTCGGCGCTTCTTTTTGAGTGGCAATTAACAACTGTGTGGTTTTCATATAAAATGAAGTCCTAATAACAAAATAATAATTTGATAATTTTACCCGAGTGGCCTCATTATGATTGATATTCAAACACTTTTAATTTATGCAATTCCTGCTATATTTGCCATCACCGTTCACGAGGCAGCACACGGCTGGGCTGCTTCTCAATTGGGGGATCACAGTGCCAAAATGATGGGCAGACTAACGCTTAACCCCATCAAACATATTGACCTTGTGGGTACTATCATTGTGCCGGCTGTTATGTATTTTACCTCTGGCTTTATTTTTGGCTGGGCCAAGCCGGTGCCGGTTAATGTCAGCGCCTTAAGATCACCCAAACAAGATATGATGTGGGTGGCTCTTGCCGGCCCTGCTAGTAATTTTATAATGGCAACTTTATGGCTAGGGGCTATTTTTATTGCGATTCAGGCTGATTCTCAGTTTTTAGCCAACATGGCACAATTCGGTATTGAGATTAACTTATTATTGGCAATCTTAAATTTACTCCCCCTACCGCCACTGGATGGTGGACGCGTGATGAGTTCATTATTACCACCTAATTTATCTTATCAATACGATCAATTAGAACCCTACGGTTTGTTTATATTATTAGGTTTGTTGTTTTTAGGTGTTTTTCAAAACGTTATTTTACCGATTATGTTGTTTATTGAGCAATGGGCATTTACCCTGGTTGGCTTAATTTAGCAAATAAAAAGCATTACGAAGAACAACTAACACTCAAATCTTTTGCCCAATCTGGCGCCTCTAGTGCATAATCTTCAAAGCCGATATGCTCATCAAAAGGCTGGCTTAAGAGTGTAAATAAAATTGAAATTTTGTCATAATTTTTATTATCTTCTGCCTCTCGAATTGCCTCTTCAGCCAGGTAATTACGCAAAATAAACTTTGGATTAGCTTGATTCATAGTTGCCACTCTGGTTTGATTATTTTCGTTAGCAATTCTATCGCGATATAACTTAATCCAATGCTCAAAGCGCTTATCTTTTGCCAATTTATCCAAGTTTGATAACCCTCTACAAGAATTGGTGTAATCCAATTTATGTGTTTGCAAAATAGCCAAAAATTGATTAATCAATTGATGATCACCCTTTTCTTTGGTGCTTAAGCCAAACTTCTGGCGCATTAAAGTAGAATACGTGTCAATTAATTGCCGTTCGTAAGTTGCTAAAATTGCTTTCACTTGTTTGGGATTAATCAGACTGGATAAGGCATCAGCCAATCGCGTCAAATTCCACAAACCAATACCCGGTTGCTGGTCAAACGCATAACGCCCTTGGTGATCAGAATGATTACAAACAAAACTCGGATTATAAGCCTCTAAAAAACCAAACGGACCATAATCAATCGTCAATCCTAAAATTGACATATTATCTGTATTCAGCACACCATGCGCAAAACCCTGAGCCTGCCAAGAGGCAACCATGACTGCGGTGCGTTTGACCACCTGCCCAAGCCAATCAGCGTAAACATTATTGCCCTGACATTGTGGATAATAATGCTCAATAACAAAATCTGCCAATTGTTTCACTTGCGCCGTTTGCCCGCGTGATGAAAATCACTCAAAATGCCCAAAGCGAATATGCGTCGGTGCAACACGCATAACAATGGCAGCAGTCTCTAACTGCTCTCGATAGACGGGGGTAATACTGCCAACCAAACTAAGCGCTTGTGTGGTGGCAATATTAAGCCCTTGCATGGCAATGGAACATAAATATTCCCGAATGGATGATCGCAATACCGCACGTCCATCAGCTTGGCGTGAATAAGGTGTCGGGCCAGCTCCTTTAAGGGATAACTCATAGTGCTGATGGTCATTATCAGCACCCTCTACCGACACTTGACCAATTAAACATGAGCGCCCATCACCCAATTGAGGGTTAAACTGACCAAATTGATGACCAGCATAAATACTGGCAATGGGGGGTGTTTGCTCAAATAAAGATTCAGCAGAGGTTATTTTTAATAGCGCTTCATCAGACAATTCAAGATTTAAATCTTGATACAGTTGCACATTTTTATGAATTAAAAAGGCGTGCTCCAAAGGCTGGGTTTGTATTTGAGTAAAAAAATCACTACCCAGCTTGGCAAAATCCAGCATACAATTAGCCTAACTTCTGTCTAAGCAATTCATTTAATAATTTAGGATTAGCCTTACCCTGAGTGGCTTTCATCGCCTGACCGACAAAAAAGCCTAAAATTTTCTCATTACCCGATTTAAACTGCTCGACTTGCGGCGCATTATTAGCAATAATTTCATCAATAATGGCTTCAATTGCACCCGTATCCGTCATTTGCTTAAGCCCCCTGGATTCAATAATACTATCAGCAGAACCCTCGCCTGCCCACATTGCCTTAAATACATCTTTGGCAATTTTCCCTGAAATGGTATCATCGCCAATACGAGCAACTAGCTGGGATAGTGCTTGAGCCGACACGGGGGATTGTTCAATATCTAATTGATGTTTATTGAGTAGTGCAGACAACTCACCCATTACCCAATTTGCGCATAATTTGGCATTTTTCTCATTGCCTTCAAGTGTTGCCTCAAAATAATCTGCCAATGATTTTTGCGAGGTCAACACATCTGCATCGTATTCATTTAATCCCAATTCGGCAATAAAACGTGCTTTTTTCTCGACTGGAAGTTCTGGCAAACTGGCTTTAATAGATGCCATCAACTCATCTGTAATTTCCACAGGCAACAAATCTGGATCAGGAAAATAACGATAATCATTCGCCTCTTCTTTAGAGCGCATAGAGCGTGTTTGGTGCTTAACCGCATCATACAATCGCGTTTCTTGTAACACACTGCCACCCTCTTCCAAAATATCTTGCTGCCGCTCAACTTCTAAATTAATGGCACGCTCTAAAAATTTAAATGAATTGATATTTTTAAGTTCTGCACGCGTACCCAACGCTGCTTGCCCCATCGGGCGGATTGACACATTAGCATCACAACGAAACGAGCCTTCTTGCATATTGCCATCACAAATATCGATATATTGCACCAACGCATGGATTTTTTTGGCATATGCCACTGCCTCTTTTGCACTGCGCATATCCGGCTCCGAGACAATTTCCAATAAAGGCGTACCCGCTCTATTCAAATCAATGGCAGTATATTCATTAAACATATCATGCACCGACTTACCCGCATCTTCCTCTAAATGCGCACGAGTAATACCCACTGTTTTAGTCTCATTATCAAGCGTAATCTCAATCTCACCTGTACCAACGATAGGAATATCCATCTGTGAAATTTGATATCCCTTGGGTAAATCAGGATAAAAATAATTCTTGCGATCAAAAATATTACGCTGATTAATCTGCGCACCCACCGCCAAGCCAAATTTAATCGCCTTATTCACCGCCTCTACATTAAGCACAGGCAACACGCCTGGCAAACCTAAATCCACCGCACAAGCCTGAGCATTTGGCGCTTGACCAAATTTTGTAGCAGCCGATGAAAATATCTTAGATTTTGTATTAAGTTGCGCGTGAATTTCTAGCCCAATCACTGTTTCCCATTGCATATTTAATTCCTAATTAATGGCTAATACCAAATGTTAACTTTATTATTCTTAATGCCTTACGCAAAAATAAAAAAAATTATATTTTTTAAAGTGGGTATTTTATCAGGTAAATCAGATAATTATTTGCAGCTAATTTTTTGAATTTCAGCAATGCTTAATCCCATTTTTAAGGCGATGGTTTTATTGTCTAGAATGTCTAGTAGGCTTTTGACTATTTCGATGTTTCGTTGCTCAACGCCTTTTTCAATGCCCTGCTTAATGCCTTTTTCAACCCCCTTTTTAAACCCCTTGCCTTCCGCAGTTCTCAAAGCATTAATCTCATCAAACTCTTTTAATGCCACATACTCATAAATCTCTAGTTCTTTTTTATTCCAAGTGGTTTGGGTGGCTATATCAAAAGCCTCTTTAAAGTCTTTTTGTTGGTAGTTTTCTGGAATCATTTCTAGGTTTTCTACATTTTTAATAAAATAAATCCATTTTTCTAGTGTGCTACTGAGTGCGGTTAACGCTTTGTTAAACTTAGGCAATTCAATAAAACTAAATTCAAAATCACTTAAATCTTGGTTGCCAGTTTCTTGATTAATAATAAGATGGCGCGAGATGAAGTTGTCATTTTCAAAAATAGTAAAATTAACAATACCGATAAAATAGACTTTTTTGAGTTGACTGTAATCGTTGCCTTTATCAAGTTGAGTGACGTAGGCTTTAGAGGTGTAATATAAGCTTCTTTTGTTGAAATTGCCAAGGTCTTTTCTTTGCATTTCTACGATAAAGTTATCAGCTGTTTGGTTGGTGGCTGTGATATCAAGAATGGTTGCTTTGAGTTCGGGGATTTTGAGTACTGGGTAGGGGTTGGTAAGCTGGACTGTTACAATGGTTTTATTGCCTGTGAAGTCAAGTACGGCGTTTAAGAACGAGATGAGGATGTTTTTATGTTTGTCGTTACCGAATATTTTTTTAAAAGC
>JAJRPY010000024.1 GCA_024280535.1 Gammaproteobacteria bacterium
ATGCATACCGTGACCGTCGCCAGAAGCGTCGCCAATTCCGTAGGCTTTGGATTGTACGTATTAACGCAGAAGCGCGTAATTGTGGCTTAAGTTATTCAAGAATGATTGATGGCTTAAACAAAGCAGGCATTGAGATTGACCGTAAAGTATTATCAGATATTGCAATTTTTGATAAACCTGCATTCGCCAAGATTGCCGATCAGGCAAAAGAGGCCATCGCTAAAGCGGCCAAATAGCTAACCGTAAAGTCATGATTATTCATGGCTTTTTTCATATTAAAAATGAGAAAAGACTTCTTTAACAATTTATGATAATTCACACACAACAGCATCAATTGTTAAAGATGTTCTTAAGTTAAATGATTAATACCATTCTTGAACAGGCCAAGTTAGCCATTATTGATGCACAAGATTTAAAGGCATTAGATGAAATAAGAATTACCTTTCTGGGCAAGAAGGGTGAGCTAACAGCATTGCTAAAAGGTTTGGGCAAGCTTTCAAACGCAGAGCGCCCTAAGATGGGTGAAGCCATCAATCAGGCAAAGGCGGATGTGCAAGCCTTGTTGACGGATAGAAAAAATCAGCTAGAAACAATTGAACTGGAAAAAAGACTATTAGAAGAGCAAGTGGATGTGTCTTTGCCAGGTCGTCATGCTGAAATGGGGGGTTTGCATCCTGTCACCATTACGCTCAAGCGCATTCAGGCGTTATTTGCCAAAAATGGCTTTGAAGTGGCTACCGGCCCAGAAATTGAAGATGATTTTCATAATTTCACCGCATTAAATATCCCAAAGCATCATCCGGCGCGCGCTATGCATGATACTTTTTACTTCGATGGCGGGACAGTGCTAAGAACACACACTTCTCCTGTACAAATTCGCACCTTAGAAAAGCAAAGACCACCCGTGCGCATTATTGCGCCAGGTCGTGTGTATCGGTGTGATTCTGATATTACCCATACGCCAATGTTTCATCAGGTTGAGGGTTTGATTGTTGATAAAAATGCAAATTTTGCACAATTAAAAGGTTTGTTGATTGATTTTTTGCGCGCATATTTTGAACAAAAGGATCTCCAAGTGCGTTTTCGTCCTTCCTATTTTCCGTTTACGGAGCCTTCTGCTGAGGCGGATATTGAGTGTGTTATTTGTGCGGGCAAGGGTTGTCGCGTTTGTAAACAAACAGGCTGGCTGGAAGTGTTGGGCTGTGGCGTGGTGCATCCAAATGTGCTGAGTTCGGTTAATGTAGATGCCGAAGAATTTACCGGCTTGGCTTTTGGTATGGGAGTAGAGCGTTTGGCAATGTTGCGTTATGGCGTGAATGATTTAAGATTATTCTTTGAAAATGACATTCGTTTTTTAAAACAATTTAACTAAATATATGAATATTTCGACATCATGGTTGCGTGAATGGATTTCCCCCGTTGTAACGGATGAAGCGTTAGCGCAACAATTGACAATGGCAGGTCTTGAGGTGGACGGTATTCAAACCGTAGCACCTATGTTTAGTCGGGTTGTGGTCGGTCAAGTGGTTGCTTGCGAGCAGCATCCAGATGCAGATAAACTTAAATTATGCCAGGTTAATGTAGGTGAAACGGAACCAGTGCAAATTATTTGTGGCGCCAGTAATGTACGCGCAGGGCTTAAAGTAATGGTGGCACTTGTAGGTGCCAAATTACCGGGTGATTTTAATATTAAAAAAGCCAAACTTCGTGGCGTTGAATCATGGGGTATGATTTGTTCTGAATCTGAATTAGGCATCAGTGATTCAGCGACAGGCATTGCCGAATTAGACATTGAAGCACCGATTGGACAAGATATTAGGCAATATTTAGACCTTGATGATAATATTATCGAGTTAGATATCACCCCAAATCGTGGCGATTGTTTTTCTGTGTTGGGTGTTGCTCGCGAGGTAAGCGCTAATTACGGCATGGCTTTTGTGATGCCGGAAATTGAGGTTGCTGTGACGGGAGGTGAGTCAAATATCACAACCCACGTTAGCAATAGTGCTGCTTGCCCTAAGTATTTAACCCGATTAATCAAGGGTATTGATAATAGTGTGCAAACGCCTAAATGGATGGCAGACAAACTGATGCGATCTGGTCAGGCGCTACATTCTCCGGTCGTTGATATTACCAATTATGTGCTAATGGAATTAGGTCAGCCATTGCATGCGTTTGATTTGGCTAAGATTAATGGTGCGATTGAGGTGAGAGATGCACTTGCTGGCGAGACGATTGAATTGCTGAATGATTCCACAGTTACTTTAAGAGAAGATACTCTGGTAATTGCAGATGATAATTCTATTTTGGCCATTGCGGGTGTGATGGGTGGCAAGTTGAGCTCAACACAGCCAACAACAACGGATATTTTGTTAGAAAGTGCGTTTTTTGAGCCTGTTTTTATTGCTGGAAAAGCAAGAAATTATGGCTTGCATACTGAGTCATCGTTGCGTTTTGAGCGCGGTGTTGATTTTAAAATAACCGCATTGGCATTGGATCGAGCCACCCAATTAATAGTTGAGATTTGTGGCGGTGAAGTGAGTGAAGTTTCTAGTCATATTGACCAATCCACCTTGCCTGAATTATTGCCAATTACCGTCACCAAAGCAAACATCCAAAAGATTCTAGGTTTTGAATTAGACTGCCACTGGATTGAAGAAAAATTCACCAATCTTGAGTTTGAAATTAGCCATAAAACAGCCAATTCTTGGACAATCATCCCGCCAAGTTTTAGGTTTGATATTTGCATTCCAGCCGATTTGATTGAAGAATTGGCAAGATTATATGGCTATGATAAATTGCCAGTGCAAAAGTTGTCGTTAGAGGCAAATATTAAGGTGATTAAAGAGGCGCAAACTGACCAGTACGATGTGATGCAAATATTGGTTAGTCGCGGTTATCAAGAGGTAATTACTTATAGTTTTATTGCGGAAAAATATCAGAATTTAATCAGCCCATCTGCCAAAAAAATCACCTTAACCAACCCAATTTCGGCAGATATGTCAATTATGCGCTCATCACTTTGGCCAGGGTTGTTGCAAACAGTTGAGTCTAATCAGCGGCGTGGGTGCACAGATATTCGATTGTTTGAAATTGGACTGTGTTTTGATGGCGTTAAGGCGGAAGAGCAATCCAACAAGTTGGCAGGTGTGATTAGTGGCAATCGGTTTGAGGCGCAATGGTCTGCACAGCCGCAAGCGCTTGATTTTTTTGATGCTAAAGCAGATTTAGAATCATTATTAAGGCTCACTTCGGCACCATTTAGTTTTGAAGCAGCTGAACATCCAGCATTGCAAAAAGGTCAAAGTGCTAATATTCTGCTTAATGGGCAATCTGTAGGCTGGATTGGTGCCTTGTCACCTGTGGTGCAACAACAATTATCTCTGCCTAAGTGTTATTTGTATGAAATTGATTTGGCAGTGGTATTATCGGCAAAAATAGCCCAATATCAGCCTTTTTCTGCCTATCAGCAAGCCCAGCGAGATATCGCCTTAGTGCTTGACCAATCAACGCCTGTGGCGCAGTTAATAGAGGCAATTAATCAGTTAAACCAAGTGCATTTTGTTGGCGTCAGTTTATTTGATGTTTATCAAGGTGAGCGCATTGAGGCGGGTAAAAAGAGTGTTGCGTTAAATTTGAGCTATCAATCATTAACAGCAACTATGACTGACGACGAGGTCAACGCTAAAGTTGATGAAGTACTGGCTTTGTTGAAAGATAAATTTAATACGGTATTAAGATAATGTCACTTAGTAAAAAAAATATTGCCGATGGTTTGGTGCGTGAGATGGAGATTAGCCACGCACAAGCATTGCAACTAACCAACGATTTTTTTAATCAAATTCAATTAAAACTTGCCGCAGGTGAAGAGATAAAACTGGCCAGTTTTGGCAATTTTACCCTTAGAGAAAAATCAGCACGCCCAGGCAGAAATCCAAGAACTGGCGAAGAGATTGTCATTTCTGCTAGAAGGGTGGTTGGCTTTAAGGCAGGTCCAAAACTAAAAAAACTCACGCAAGAAGGCTAGGATTTTTGCCTTAAGGTATTGGTTGAGTTGTTGTCAAATATCGAGTGCCAAACATTAATGATTTTTGAGTGGCCTTTGGTGGTTTTAGCCTGTACTCCAGCCTCTTGGGCGTTTCATCCCAGCAATCTTACAGGTTTGCTTGACATAACCATAAGGGAATAATTTAAATAATTTGGTTTTTGCTGATTTTTTATCAATCCCCCAATCAATCCCCATTTGTTTTGCTGTATGTCGAATATCAGGCGCTGCACCGTGCTCATTATAATAAGCCCTCATAAAGTCAAAGATAGCCCAATACTCATCAGTTAAGATGATATTTTCTGATTCGGCTAATGTCAGAGCGACTGTTTTATTCCAATCTTCTGGATAGATTAGATAGCCTTCGGCGTCTAGCGCTATTTTTTGCTTGTTAATGGTCATATAAATTTTTATTGTATGTTGATATTCAGGGCGGTTGGGTCTTTAAAATCAAACCCTTTAATGGCTGCCTCAGCGGCAAGCACATTGATATATTCTTTGATGCCAGAAGTGGTTGATTGATTTTGCAAGTATTCTCTAATGTGATTTTCTACTAAGGCAAATGGCAAGGCTTTCTGCTGCTCCTTATCAAAGAATTTAACTTGATTGTTATCATAATAACGCTGGCAAGATTGGGTACTTGCTGTGGGAATAATGACATTATCACTGATTAATTGGTTAATTTTTTCCTCTTCCTTGGCGTCATTCTTTTTAATACCTGCTTCTTGTAGTAATAACTGCTGTACTACCAAAGCTTGTGCTGCTTTGAAAATAACCTCTTTTATACTAGACGCCTCGGTTTGATATTGCATTTCTTGGAATACATCATCATCGCTGATGGTTATATTGTTTACTTTAATGGGCATGGTATTTATCTCCGTCTAACGATTTGGTAGTTTGTGCGGGTTAGATATTGTATCGGCACGCTCCAAATGTGCACCAATCGAGTGAATGGGAAAATAACAAATAGCGTCATGCCCAATATTAAATGCAATTTAAACGCCCAAGCTTCGGTCAAAATAAAATCAGCAGCACCGAGTCTAAAAGTGGCAATATGTTGTGCCCAATTGGCCAAAGCGACCATAGAGCTGCCATCTAAATGTTGTGCTGAATAAGGGATGGTTAATAAGCCTAATAACAATTGTAGTAATAAATAAATCAACACAAAAGTATCGCTAAATTTACTGGTTTTGCGAATACGCTGGTCAAACAAGCGTCTGTTTAATAAAATTAACATACCGACTAAACACATAGTGCCAAAAATGCCACCTGCCACCATAGCCATAATCTGCTTAGTGCCTGCGCTCATAAAAGGATGATAAACCCATTCTGGCGTTAATAAGCCAACAAAATGACCAAAAAACAATAAAATAATACCAACATGAAATAAATTACTGCCCCACAGCATGCCTTTTTTTCGCAATAATTGCGATGAGTCTGCTTTCCAAGTGTATTGGTCTCTGTCATAACGCAATGCACTGCCGACGATAAATATGGTCATGGCAATATAAGGGTAGTAGCCGAAAAAAAACTGATTTAAAAAAGTATTCATAATATCTCCTTATTGTGCTATTGGTGCACTGCTTTCACAAGTATTACAAGCATCATTTTCACCGCCAAATGCTGCTTGTTCTTTCCATAATTCATCTAATTCATCCAATGTTTCGGGTTCTTTGATGCTATTTTCTATGGCTTCTGCCACTTTAAATTGGTTGGCCTTAATGCTGGATAATTCCTCTAGCGCCAAAAAAATAGTATGATAGGGCGATTTATTCTTTTTTAACTGCCCGCCAATTAAAGCAATAATATCAATTGTGTCACCTAATGAAATACTGGCTTCTTCGGCATCACATAAGGATAAATATTCTAAAAATAAAGGCAGGTAGTCTGGTAGTTCTTGTTTGTCAATAAACAATCCTTTGTTTGCGTACATATCGGTTAAATCAACCATTGCTTGGCCACGGTCGCGTGATTCGCCGTGAATATGCTCACACAAATTTAAACAATGCGCTCGACTTCTGTCAAAAGTGGCAACAAAGCGTTCTTGTAATGTTAAAAAATCCTTGTGTTGATACTCCTCAATAAAAGCCAATAACGCATCAAGTGTTTTTTTAGATAGCAAGGTGTCTTGTTTTAAAAGTTCAGTCAGTTGATCAATATTTTTGTGCACATTAATATCTGGGTAAGATAATAAAACTGCTAATATTTTAAGTGTTTTCATGAAATTTTCCCGTTCATTGTATTGGTATGGGTTTTGCCACCAAATAAAGTTGCTGTTGTTGCCCCTTCGGAACAGCCATTGCCAAAACTAAATCCGCAAGAAGAGCGGGTTTCAAAAGCAATTTCATTGTCAAATGGCGTTTCACCTGCGTATTCCTTATGGTTAGTTGGAATCACAAATCTATCCTCATAAGCTGCGAGTGCCATGGTTTTATACATATCATCAAGCATGTCTTCTGTTAAACCAACTTCGGTTAAAACTTCAATTAATACTGTATTATCAACCCGTTTTGAACGCATAAAATTACGCATGGCAATCATTCGTTTTAAGGCAAAAATAATCGGCTTCTCCTCTCCTGCGGTTAGCATATTGGCCAAATAGCGAATAGGGATACGCAATTCTTCAACATTCGGTATTGGACTTTGATGAGTAATCACACCTTTTTCAACGGCATTTTGAATTGGCGATAAAGGCGGCACATACCAAACCATCGGCAATGTTCTATACTCGGGATGTAGTGGAAATGCCACTTTCCAATCAATTGCCATTTTATAAACGGGCGATTTTTTAGCCGCTTCAATCCAACTATCAGGCACACCATCTTTTTTTGCCTGCGCTTGGACTGATGCGTCGTGTGGGTCTAGGAATATGTCTAATTGTGCTTTGTATAAATCTTTTTCATCACTCATATTGGCCATTTCTTCAATTCTATCAGCGTCATAAAGAATGACCCCTAAATAACGTATTCTACCGACACAAGTTTCGGAGCAAACCGTCGGTTCGCCAGATTCAATTCTTGGGTAGCAAAATGTGCATTTTTCGGATTTTCCAGA
>JAJRPY010000025.1 GCA_024280535.1 Gammaproteobacteria bacterium
GCCTTCGTGCAACAATACCACTTCATCACAACGTTCGGCTTCGTCCAAATAAGCGGTGCTTAATAACACGCTCATGCCCTGTTGTTGCACTTGGCGATAGACAATTTCCCACAATTCACGCCGTGAAACAGGATCAACCCCAACAGTAGGTTCATCCAATAACAAGAGTTTGGGTGAGCGAATCAAGGTACAGGCTAAACCAAGTTTTTGTTTCATACCGCCTGATAATTTGCCCGCTAATCGTCCAACAAATGGACTCATGCCTGTCATGTGCATCAATTCATCGTAACGTGCCTTGCGTTTATCTTTGGCTACATTTTGCAAATCAGCATATAAGTCTAAGTTTTCTTGTACGGTTAAATCTTCATACAAACCAAAGCGTTGAGGCATGTAACCAATTTGTGATTGTACCTGCAAAGGCTCTTTAGTCACATCAATGTCCATGACTTCAAAATCACCCGAATCCGGGGTCAATATACCACAAGCCAAACGCATCAATGTGGTTTTGCCCGCACCATCTGGACCAATCAAACCAGTTACTTTACCCGTTTTCACGGCAAAACTCATGTCATCAATCGCCTTGACTTGTAAGTCTTGACTAGCAAAAGTTTTATTGACGTGGCTTAATGTGAGAATAACTTTCGACATTATTTTTTACACATTTCTTCAGCGGTTATCTGTTTGTCCTTGGCGGTTTTTGTGGTATCAATCACCACGGTTGCTGGCATTCCTAAACGCAATTCATTTTGCGGGTTACAAGTAAAAACACGCATGGAATAAACCAAACGAGTACGCAATTCTTCGGTTTGAATGTTCTTTGGGGTAAATTCTGAAGTGGGCGAAATATACCCCACCCACCCGTCATAAGCCTTATCAGGAAATGAATCTGTGTATATTTTGGCTCGACTGCCAATAGTGACTTTCCCTAAAGCCGTTTCGGGCAAATACGTTCTGACCCAAATTGGATCAACAAAAGCCAAGGTCATCACAGGAGTTTGAGGAAACACCATGCTACCGACTTCCATAATTCGGTTACGAATAATGCCATCGCTTGGAGCGATTAACTTGGCATCATTTAGGCGTTGTTGAATCAAATCAACAGCAGCCTCACGCGCTAACAAAATGGCTTGTGCACTGGCAATGTCTTCTTTACGCGTACCTGCTTCTAGCAAGTTCAAGGCTTGTTTAATGGCCTCAACTTCAGCATTGGCGGCATCTCTTAAGGCTTTGGCTTGATCGACTTGATCTGCTGTAACCACTTTTTTCTTTAACAACGAACGCAAGCGATTATAGCTGCTACTAGCCGCCTTGGCCTTTGCTTTTGCAGCATTATGCTCCGCTTTTACTTTATTGATTTCTTCTATTCGACTTCCAGCTATTAATTTAGCCAACATTTGTTGTTGAGCCACCCCTTGAGCTTGGGCTTCTGCTAATTGTGCTTTTAAAATTTCACTGTGTAACTCCGCAAGCAATTGCCCTTTTTTAACAGACTCACCTTCCTCAACTAATATCTGATTAATGTGCTCACTGCCATTGAAAGCCAATTGCACCTCACGAATATCAACATTTCCATAAAGATTGAGCATTGATGTGTCTTGTTTTGGCTTGTTAATAATAAAATTGTATACAACTGCTGCAATCGCAAGTAGGACAATAATTAGGATTATGGGTTTTTTATTCATTTTACTTTCCTCATTTAGGCTCTCTCTGATTAATAGAGACAACTATTTAGGTGGTTGACCATGGTAAAAATCAACCATAATTTTCACGGCCTGTTCGGCAGTATCAACAATATGAAATAATGCTAAATCCTCGGCATCAATAAAGCCTTCTTGACTCAAATAGTCAAAATCAATCACACGCTGCCAGTGTTCTTTACCCATCAGTATAATAGGTAATCGTTTCATTTTCTTAGTTTGTATTAATGTTAATACCTCAAACACCTCATCCAAGGTTCCAAAACCACCTGGAAAGGCAATTAAAGCTTTAGCCCGCAATAAAAAATGCATTTTTCTTAAAGCAAAATATTGAAACTGAAAGCACAAGCCAGGACTGATATAAGGGTTGGGGGCCTGTTCATGCTCTAAAGTAATATTAAAGCCAACGCTGTTTTGTTCTGCATCAAAAGCACCACGGTTAGCTGCTTCCATAATCCCTGGACCACCACCTGTGACGACCACAAAGTCTTTACGATTTTGTTGCTGAAATTGCTTAGAAACTATTGTTGCCAATTTCTGTGCCTGTTGATAATACTTAGCTTGCTTGACTTGGCGCTGTGCTTTTTTCAAAGCCATTTGCAATTGCGTATCATCAGGATTGTCTTTTATATTCTGTTTCGCTTCTTGTAATTGTTTGTGTGCATCCTCAGAATTTAAAATTCGGGCACTACCAAAAATTACAACAGTAGAATTTATATTGTAATTTCGCAATGCCTGTTCAGGTTTAAGTAGCTCCAATTGTAAACGCATTGGACGTAAGTCGTCGCTAGCCATAAACTTTGAATCTTCATAGGCAAGTCGATAAGATTCATTTTTCATAATTTTATCTTGAAGCTGCTCAATCTTATGCTCAGCAAGATGAACTGTGCTTTTTGCGTCACTTGATTTATTTATCTTCATGGTGAAAGCCTCATGGTTTTATTCTGTAGAATAACGTCTTATTTCCGCTTACAACTCATTATGGTTAGTGAATATTCACTTACTATAATACTAATTTAATAAATTTTCAAGTGGTAGCGCTATTTTAACTATTTTTTAGTATACCCAAATCCCGATATAGACTTCAAATTTCTTTAAAAAAATCGAAATTTCAGAGCAAAAACACTATTTAACAGAAAATTCAGAGCAGCTTGCCAATACGTGCAGAATGATTTGAAATGATTTAGTTGTTTGATACCTAATTTATGAAAAAAATCGAAAATATTTAAATTTGCTGAATTTTAGACGCAGGTATGCATTAGTGGTATGGTTTTTCTATTTGTAGCGCATGTGTTGAGCGGCTACTCTAAGACAGGATGAAAATGGTGCTGTTAAGTTTTTTGATAATTTTTGATAACAAATCGTGGTTGGCTTTTGTAGTTTTAGCTTGTATTGACGTGAATGTTTGATGAGTTTAGCTGCCATCGAATAGATTCTCAAGCGAATGGCTTTGGCACGGTTTTTGTTGAATTCTTTTGGTAGAATGCTTTTGAGCAGGACAAATAAATTATAGGATAATGTGCAAATACTGAAATATAGTGCATTGGCATTAAACTGACCACATGGCATATAAGCTCCACCAAAATCTAACATGAGTTCTTTAATTTTATTCTCTGATTTTTCGGCTCTAGCGTTGTACCAAGTGATTATTTCACTATCACTCAAGGACTCAAGCGAGGCGGCAATGGCTCTGTAGATATACCCATTTGACTCTATTTCATCAGTATCACAGTAAATATCAAGTTGGCCTTGTCCTGATTTTGGTGTTCTTTGAATTATGAGCGTGAAAGGTTTTTTATAGTCAGCTATTTTGTGCGTAGTTCGGTAGCTGTGCATAGAAGTTGCCTTGCCTTGCTGGTCTGAAACTTCATCCCATTGTTCTTCATCTAAACTA
>JAJRPY010000026.1 GCA_024280535.1 Gammaproteobacteria bacterium
ACTAATCAGTAGTAATGATAACGCCCTGAAGGTTACTATGTGGCTATGCTTAATCAAATAAGTGACGAGGATAAGCGAATATCAACCCCTAAGGGGTTATTGCAGGCTAGGACGGAAAGGATACGAGAAGAAAACCAAACAAAAAGAGCTGGATTTTACTCCAGCTCAATGTTTTGGTTTTTGATTGGTATCCTGCTAGGTATCCCATTATGCTTTCTCACAAGAGGAGTATCAAGGATACAAGGCAGTATCAATATCAAATAATCCGTTTGATAACGCCAACTTGCTCTAGCATAGTATTGCACTGGTTTTTACATAAGAATGTTCTGGCTTATGTCTAATTTGCGGTAAAATTTTTGTAATTTTTGGACTTATTTCAGCTGCCTTATTATGTCAATTTCAACACTAGATGCAACCGCCTCTTTTCAAAATTTAATCTTAAAATTGCAAACTTTTTGGGCATCAAAAGGTTGCACATTATTGCATCCCTTTGATATGGAAATGGGTGCTGGCACTTTTCACCCAGCAACGTTTTTGCGTGCTATTGGCCCTGAGCCTTGGAATGCGGCTTACGTACAACCCTCTCGGCGCCCAACGGATGGTCGCTATGGTGACAATCCAAACCGCCTGCAACATTACTATCAATTTCAAGTAATCCTCAAGCCCTCGCCTAAAAATATCCAAGACTTATACTTAGAATCTTTAACCGACATTGGCATCGATTTAACCAAGCACGACGTTCGCTTTGTTGAAGATAATTGGGAATCGCCAACTTTAGGCGCTTGGGGATTGGGTTGGGAAATTTGGCTGAACGGCATGGAAGTGTCACAATTTACCTATTTTCAGCAAGTCGGTGGCTTGGCTTGTCAACCGGTGGCAGGCGAGTTGACTTACGGTCTTGAGCGGTTAGCCATGTATCTCCAAGGGGTTGATTCTGTGTTTGATTTGGTTTGGACTAAAGGCATTAGTTATGGCGATGTTTTCCATCAAAATGAAGTGGAGCAATCAACCTACAATTTTGAAATTGCCGATACTGCTGTCTTGTTTAAACAATTCGATGAAGCCGAGGCTATGAATCAACAATTGATCACACAAGCCCTGCCCTATCCTGCTTACGAGCAAGTGATTAAAGCCTCTCACTTATTTAATTTGCTTGATGCACGCCATGCCATTAGTGTGACTGATCGGGCGCGTTTTATCCGTCGAGTGCGCGCTATGAGTCAGCAAGTAGCGCAAACTTACTATAATTCTCGTCAGGCATTGGGGTTTCCTATGCTCAAAGGCAGTTAAATTCACATGCAGATTTTTTCTAAACTTTACCAACAATCACTGGATTGGGCGCAAAGTCGATTTGCCGTTTATTGGCTGGCGCTGATTAGTTTTTTAGAATCCAGTGTTTTGCCCTACCCACCACCTGATGTTTTATTAGCCCCAATGGTCTTAAAACAAACTAATAAGGCTTATTATTTTGCCTTGATAGCCACCCTGTTTTCTGTATTGGGCGGATTGGCAGGCTACTTACTCGGGGATATTTTGCTCAATTTTTTGCTCAACTACGAACTCATCAAGCCCGCATCCATTACTCTGGTCAAAGATTTTTTTGATCAATACGGCATTTGGCTGGTCGGCATTGCCGCATTTAGCCCCATTCCTTACAAACTCACCACCATTAGTGCTGGCAGTGTCGCCATGCCACTATTGCCCTTTATTGCTATTTCATTATTGGCTCGGGGTGCTCGCTATTATTTGCTTGCCAAATTGGTCAAAGTTTACGGTGACAGTTGTGACCGATGGCTACAAAAATATATGGATCGTTTGGGCTATGGATTGATTGTATTGGTTATTTTAGGAGTGTGGTATGTGGATTAAATTATTCAGTGTTATGGCTTTATTATCTCTTGCTGGCTGCTATTCTCAAGCGCCCAAGTCGGTTATCGTGGTTGAAAAATCTTCTCATTTAGAAAATATCACTCCTCAGCATCTTGATAAGCCCAGCAAAATTAAGAAAAAAATCAAAAAAATCACCTCAAGCTGGGCAATGCCGATTAATAGTAAGGTCAGCAAACCCTATTCTAAACAACACCCAGGCATCACTTTCCGCTCACACCAAGGGCAAAAAATTCATGCTATTCGTGATGGGAAAATTATCTACATTGGTGATAAAATAAAGAGTTTTGGACAGATGATTATTATTCGCCACCCATTTGGATTTAATAGCACTTATACTCAAATCCAATCATCGAAAGTGGCTGTAGGGGATTCGGTCGATAAAGGTCAAGTCATTGCCCGCACAAGCAAACGGGCTTTTTACTTAGAAATGCGCAAATTTGAGCAAACTATTAATCCGCTCAAATATTTAAAATAAACACTAAAACACTAATTATGAATGAATTTTTACACAATATGACCGCCTATCAGGTCGCCGGCATTTATTTAATCATCGCCCTCGTTGCCTATACGATTTTGAGCCTTTTCTTAAAGCAGCTCGCTAAGCATGCGGGTCGCACCAAAAGCCAACTAGATGACTATTTAATTAACGCTATTGCTGCTCCTTCAAAGGCATTAATCTGGTTTGGCTGGCTGTTTTTCTCCATCAGTGCATTCAAAGCCGACATCACTGCACTGAGTACAGTTATCAAATATATCAATATCACCCCAGTCTTTATTGTTACTTGGGGCGTTATTCGCATTATCTCCGCCGTTGAGGCTTATCTAATTGAAAAAGACAATAGCGTTAGCGACGACTCCGTTCGACTACTCTCAAGATTAATCAAAATGCTACTGGTGATTGCTATTTTATTAGGCATTGCCCAATTCCTAGGGTTTTCAATTTCCAGCCTGCTCACCTTTGGTGGTGTTGGTGGTGTTGTGATGGGATTTGCTGCCAAAGATATGCTTTCTAATATTTTTGGTGGGTTGATGATTCAAATGGATAAACCTTTTTCTACTGGAGATTGGATTCGCTCCAGTCAATTTGAAGGCACCGTGGAAAAAATTGGCTGGCGTATGACACGCATTCGCACCTTTAGCAAAAATCCTGTCTATATTCCTAACTCAATTTTTGCCTCCATCCCGATTGAAACCCCTTCACGTATGACTAATCGTCGTATTAAAGAAGTTATTGGATTGCGTTATAATGATATTAAACAAATTCCCGCCATTGTCACCGAAGTAGAAAATCTACTGAAAAAACATAAAGAGATTGACCAGTCTCAACCATTACGCGTTTATTTTAATTATTTTAACGCATCATCGCTTGATTTTAATATCTACGCCTTTACCTATACCACCAGCAAAGACGACTACCAAAAAATCAAGCAAGCAGTACTGCTATCAGTCGCTGAGATTATTGAGCAGCATGGAGCAGAAATTGCCTACCCAACTCAAACATTACACGTTCAACAAGATACTGAATGTTGACGGCTGATTTAATGATGAATAAATTACACATCCGCACGTTTGGCTGTCAAATGAATGAGTACGACTCCGATCAAATGATTAATCTACTCAAGCATTCTCACAATTTAAACCCAACGGACAAGCCAGAAGAGGCCGATATATTGCTACTTAACACTTGCTCAATTCGTGAAAAAGCGCAAGAAAAGTTATTCCACCAATTGGGTCGTTGGCGCAAACTTAAGCAAAAAAATCCAACACTTATTATTGCCGTTGGTGGCTGTGTTGCCTCCCAAGAAGGCGAGCTTATTCTTAAACGTGCACCTTACGTTGATATTATTTTCGGCCCGCAAACCTTACACCGTCTGCCTGCTATGATCAACCAAGTGCTAGGTGATAAAAAAACCAGCATTGATATTTCTTTCCCTGAAATTGAAAAATTTGATCACCTACCCGAACCCAAATCCAATGGCGTTAGCGCTTTTGTCTCTATTATGGAAGGTTGCAGCAAATATTGTACGTTTTGCGTGGTGCCTTATACGCGTGGCGAAGAGGTTTCACGTCCCTTTAATGATGTCATCAAAGAGGTGGAATTATTAGCTGCCCAAGGGGTTCGCGAGGTTAATTTACTCGGGCAAAATGTCAATGCTTATCAAGGATTGATGGATGATGGCACTACATCCGATTTGGCATTACTGATTAATATCGTTGCCCAAATACCTGGTATCGATCGCATTCGCTACACTACCTCACATCCTGTCGAATTTTCAGACAGTTTAATTCAAGCCTACGCAGAAGTACCCGAGCTGGTATCACACCTACACTTGCCCATCCAAAGCGGTTCTGACAAAATATTAGGGCTGATGAAGCGTGGACATATGGCCATTGAGTACAAATCTAAAATTCGCCAATTACGCCAAATTCGCCCAGATATTTCCATCTCTAGCGATTTTATCATTGGCTTTCCGGGGGAAAATAAGCAAGATTTTGAAGACACTATGCGGCTTATTCATGAGATTGGCTTTGATAAATCCTTTAGCTTTATTTATTCCAAACGCCCTGGTACGCCAGCCTCTAGCTACCCTGATGATGTCAGCCTAGCCGTCAAAAAGGACCGACTAAAGCAAGTTCAGTGTGCCATTGACGATACCACCGAAGCCATTTCAAACGCCATGATTGGCAGCATCCAAAAAGTATTGGTCGAAAACAAAGCCAGAAAAGACGACAACTTATTTGGACGCACAGAAAATATGCGCAATACACATTTCAAAGGTGATGAGTCGCTCATTGGACAGATTGTTGATGTGAAAATTACTGCTGCACGTGGCAATTCATTAATCGGTGAATTATGCATCTAAGCCTTGAAACCGACAATTCTGAACAATTAGCCAGCGTTTGTGGCTCTTTTGATCGAAACCTAGAAACCATTGCCAAAAGTCTAGATGTAGAGATTAACAACAAAGGGGCAGAATTTGTTATTCGTGGCAACAATCAACACTTAGCCGCGCGCATCCTTAAAGACTTAAGTCTTCTTGCCCAATCTCAATCTATCAGCGCCAGTGATGTTTCCATAAGCATCAAAACTTACACCCAAAATGACTTACCCAATGAGTCCATCAACATCAAAACCAAGCGCAAATTTATCCCCGTACGCTCTGTTAATCAGCAACTCTACGTCAAAGCAATTAAAGCGCAAGATTGCACGTTTGGCATTGGCCCTGCTGGTACTGGCAAAACCTATCTGGCAGTTGCCCGCGCTGTAGAGGCACTAGAAAGATCCGATGTGCGTCGTATTGTATTGGTGCGACCTGCGGTTGAAGCGGGTGAAAAA
>JAJRPY010000001.1 GCA_024280535.1 Gammaproteobacteria bacterium
AACCGAAGATGTGCTTTACGCCTTCGTTTTTCAAGCAATCAACTAATATTTGTGCACCGTTTAATTTCATTATTCTGACAAGGGATAAAAACTTGTTGATTATACCAAATGAAGCATGAGAATAGATTAAGTATTACAAGGAGTTTTGCCAATCTTCTGAATAAAATTGAATAGGCGAATTAGCCTCTTCAAAAGTTTTGATTGACCAAGTATCTGGCTGCTCTAAAATGATTGATAACAACTGATCATTAAGCAAATGCCCTGTTTTATAACCCTCATAATGCCCAATTAAATTAGAACCCAGCAAATACAAATCGCCAACAATATCCAAAATCTTATGCTTAACAAATTCATTTTGATAACGCATACCATCTTCGTTTAATACATCATCATCACTTAGGGCAATGGCATTATCCATACTCGCACCTAATGCTAAATTTTGCCTTTTCATCTTTTCCACATCTTTCATATAGCCAAAAGTTCTGGCGCGTGATATTTCTTTTAAATAAGATTGCTTGGAAAAATCAATAGTGAGTTGCTGCCCGCTTTCTTTGACTTTTTTATGATCAAAATCAATTTCTAAAGACACTTTAAAGCCTTCAAATTTGGATACTTGAGCCCATGAATCGTCGTTTTCAACACGGACAGTCTTCTCAATCACAAAAAACTTTTTATGTGCATCTTGCTCCTCAATACCAGCAGACTGCACTAAAAAAATAAAAGGAGCAGACGAGCCATCCATAATCGGCACTTCAAAGGAATCCAACTCCACCAACACATTGTCAATGCCTAAAGCTGATAATGCACTCATTAGATGCTCAACAGTAGAGACTTTAACGCCTTGGTTTTCTAATCCAGTGGACAGCACCACTTCATTCACAAAAGCATTATGCGCCCGCACCAATTTACCCCCCACATCCATACGCCTAAATACAACGCCGTGATCGACCGCAGCAGGAATTAACGTCATATTGACAACACTGCCACTGTGAATGCCAATTCCTCTTGCTTTAACCGTTTTTTTAATACTTCTTTGTTTAATCATTTTTATTATAAATCCAACATCTTTTTAAGGCCAACCCATCTTCCTTCTTTTTCTGGTTCTATCTCTTCTAAATAAGGCTCAGTGTTATTAAATGTCAACAAGCCCAATGCTGAAAAATAATCGACATTATTCAATAACGTTTCATTACCACTAATCAATTCTCGATTAACTTTGGCAATTTTTGTGCGTATTTTAAATTGTTTTAGCAGGAAGCTTTCACAATTCTCAATTTTTGAAGCACCGCCAACAATTAAAAAACCAGATTTTAGCCCCCTGTCTAGTTTTTTACCCTTTAAACTTTTTTTAATCAGGTCGGTAATTTCTTGATAAGTATCCTCAATCACGTTAATCAACTCATGACGAGACAAATAATACGCCTGATTTGCATTGATTTGCCTAAATTCAATCAAGCCATCTTTATGCGTGGCATCAGGCAGTAGCATGCCGTAGGTCAATTTTAAGCGTTCAGCCTCTTCAAACGAAGTATTAAACACCTGAGCAATATTATTAGTCACCGTATTACCCCCTAATTTAATTATCTGACTAAACGCCACCCCACCCTTAGAAAATACTGAAATACTACTCACTGCTGCCCCTATATCCAGCAAACACACGCCTGCGTCTTTGTCCTCCTGAGAAACGCAAACCGCACTACTGGCAATAGAATTTAGCACAATACTATCAGTGCTAATATCACAGGCATCTAAACAATGTTTAATATTATCTATCGATTGACTTAAAACAATTGCCACCTGCACCTCAACACCCAGTATTTCAGCCTTAATGCCAATAGGATAATCAACCCGTTTATCATCAACCGTAAAATGATTAACAATACTTGTTAGCTTTGCTTCATTAGCTGCCAGCGTTCTCGCACTTGAATTTTGAATGGCTCGGGCAACATCTTCTTTGGTGATGACTTTAGATCGGTCATTAAAGCTAATTTGTTGATTTTGATTGTGGGTAGTGAGGTGCAAATCAGAGACATTAACATTAACAAACTTAATACCTTGACTGTATTTTTTCTCAATCTCTTGAATCATCTCTTTAATGATGTTAGCAACACTGTCAATATTAACAATCTTGCCATTTTGCACACCTTGAGACGCCTCAATCAAATTACCAATAATATGGTATTTTCCTTCTTCATCCTCGGCAATTAGCATCACAATTTTGCTAGAACCTATATCAATACTGGCATATACATCATTATTTGACATCAGCCCTCCCCTTGCGCTAGCCATTGATGCAAATGCCCTATTTCCACTACCTTGCCACTTAATAAGCGTTTAAATTTCTTCGCATTCGGCTGCCCATGGTAGAGCCCCAAAATATGTCTGGTCATAGACCTGATAGGCACCGAATGAGCCTGCTGGACTTGCATATACTCAATAAAAGCCAGCAACACCTCTACCCGACTAATCATCGGATAGTGTTGTTGATATATTGTTTGATCAACACTGGCAAGCAAATAAGGCTGATGATAGACTGCCCGACCCAGCATGGCTTGATCTACAAACTCTAAATGCTCATTAGCCGCAGACACTGACATAATCCCGCCATTAATGCCAATATTCAATGCTGGAAAATCCCGTTTCAGCTGATACACCCATTCATAATTAAGCGGTGGCACTGTTCTATTTTCCTTCGGACTCAAACCTTTCAACCAAGCCTTTCTAGCGTGGACAACAAACTGTTGGCAGCCAGCCCCACTGACAATATCAATAAAATGCGTCAACGCTTGATAATGCTCCATATCATCCACCCCAATACGACATTTGACGCTCAATGGAATATCAATAACCGCACCCATGGCTTCAACACAGTGAGCCAGCACCTCCGGTGTTTGCATCAAACAAGCCCCAAAACTGCCCGAACGCACTCTATCGGAAGGGCAACCGACATTAATATTAATTTCATCATACCCCCAATCTTGCCCAACTTTGGCAGCGATAGCCATCTCTTTAGGGTCGTTGCCACCCAATTGTAATACCAGCGGATGTTCTTGCGCAGCATAATCAAGTAACCTGTGCTTATCACCATGAATAATCGCCTTAGCCGTCACCATCTCTGTCCATAATTGTGCTTGCTTAGACAACAAACGATGGAAATATCGACAATGCCGATCGGTCCAATCCATCATAGGCGCAACCGAAAATTTAACAACTGAGTTCATAAATCAAGGTGGTTAATACAAATTCAATACTGGCTTGGATAATCTGTGTCCGATTACCTGAAAATTGTTGCACGCGAGTAAAGCACCTCCCTGCCACGCAAAACCCAAAACACACCGTCCCCACCGGCTTTTCCTGACTGCCACCCGTAGGCCCGGCAACACCCGTAATGGATACTGAAATATCTGTCTCAGCACGAGCAATTAGCGCACTAGCCATTTGCAAAGCCACCTGTTCACTCACCGCACCAAATTCCTCTAATACTTGCTCAGATACCCCCAGCATAGCCACTTTTGATTGATTGCTATAAGTCACAAACCCCCGATCAAAATAAGCCGACGCCCCACTTTGACTGGTCAATAATGACGACAACCCCCCTCCCGTGCAAGATTCTGCCGTGGCAATGGTTAATTGCTTATCAAGCAATATTTTCGTTAATTGTGCCAATACCAACATCACTTTAACGCCGCCTGAACAATTTCAAAAATATCATTAGACAAGTCCTCGCTATTGATGATTTTTTCCAACTGCTGTTGCTGTAGTGCTTTTAACTCAGGTGTAAAGCGCTTCCAATGATTGTAAACCGACACCAATCTTGCCCCTATTTGTGGATTGGTTTTGTTTAATGTTAGGATGATATCGGTCAAAAATTCGTACCCTGCCTGATGATGAAAATTAATATAATTTTGCGCAAAACTTGCCACCACACTACGCAACCGATTAGGCGTATTAAACGAAAATAGCTTGTGTTGCATAAGTTGTTTAATACACGCCACATCAGCAACCAATGAAGACGACTGAACGGCAAAAAATTTATCCATAACCTGTGCATCATGACTAAAGGTTTGGTAGAAAGCCAACTTAGCCTGCTCACTATATGGATTATCACTGTCCACTAATAAGCCAAATGCAGCCATCTGATCAGTCATACAATTGGCCTGATTAAATTGCTCATAAGCCAAGTTCAGGTGCGCAGATTTGCTTAAATAAAACAAGCAAATATTTTTTAAAGCTCGCTTGCCAACCGCTTCAGGCGTTAATTCGTAAGTCTTATTATCAGCCAACGATTGATAGGTTTGCAATAATAGTGGCTCAAATCTAACCAATATTTTTTTAATAACCCGTTCGCGTTTTTGATGAATATCGAACACATCAATAATAGCCACTTTTTGATGCAACAAGCGCTCAGCAGGCAGGGTTAAAATTTTGCTAATTAAGGATTTGTCTTCGGTACTCTTAATCACTTGCTCAATAGCATCAAAAAATAACGATTGATCAATTTTTTCAGGGGTCAAAATTAAGCATAGCCATAACTGTTGCGCATTATCCCAAACTGAAAAAGCATCCTGTTCATGACGCACTAATAATATTTTTTGCTCAATAGTTAGCTCGGTAATCAACTCAACTGGGGCTGAAAAATTGCGCAACCAAGAGGCATTAGGCTCGCCATCAATATCCTCAAAACAAAAGGTTTGTTGACGCTGGCTAATCGTTAGCATACCCTGTTTAAATATACCTCCCTGATGATTAAACAGTGCATAGTTCAATGGCAACAAATAAACCTGCTCACCCAACTGTTCAACATCAACACTAAAACGCTGCTTTGATTGATTATAACTCGACCGAATGCTAATTTTAGGCGTGCCTGAATGGGTGTACCAAGGCATAAAAGCTGTTAAATCAAACCCATTAGCATCACTCATACTGGCAATAAAATCATCAATTGTAACTGCCTCACCATCATGACGCTGAAAATACAATTGCATACCTTGCTGAAAACCCGCCTCACCCAAAAAACTGTGAATCATACGAATCACTTCTGCCCCTTTTTCATAAACCGTTAGCGTATAAAAATTATTCATTTCTATATAACTTTCTGGACGCACAGGATGCGCCATAGGGCCGGCATCCTCTGCAAACTGAAAAGTGCGTAGCGCATTCACATCTTCAATGCGTTTAATGGATCGCGTGTGCAAATCTGAGGTGAACTCCTGATCTCTAAACACCGTCAAGCCTTCTTTTAAACTCAATTGAAACCAATCTTGGCAAGTGACGCGATTGCCTGTCCAATTGTGAAAATATTCATGCCCAATGACTGCTTCAATATTAATAAAATCTTCGTCCGTTGCCGTGCTAGCATCGGCCAGTACAAAAGCTGAATTAAAGATATTCAAGCCTTTGTTTTCCATCGCACCCATATTAAAATCATCTACTGCCACAATCATATAAATATCCAAATCATATTCAAGCTTAAAACGCGACTCCTCCCAAGCAAAAGACCGTTTAAGCGCCGCCATAGCAAATTGCGTTTTATTAATATTATGCGGCTCAACATAAATTTTAAGTGCCACTTCCCTACCAAGAGAGGTGGTATAACTGCCCTCCAACAACGCAAAATCTCCCGCAACCAAGGCAAATAAATAACACGGCTTAGGGGTTGGATCATGCCAAGTAACC
>JAJRPY010000027.1 GCA_024280535.1 Gammaproteobacteria bacterium
AGGAGATAGCAGTCATTAAGTCAGTTGATTTTTTAACTTTGGACCTGGTGGCAATTGAGTTTAAAATCCACTATAAACTTAAAGAGCAAATGCACTAAATAACAAACCTGAATGACGATGAATGACAACAAAAAAAAGGGGGGGGATGCAGCAGGGCTTGGAATAGGTAATTAAATTTTTGACAGCAGATTAAAATCCAATTAATAATTAACGGTAAGGCAGTGGCTGATGAAAATATGCTTATTAAGATATGGTCAAGTGTGATAAAACCAATCTGGATATTTTTTTTGGATTAAGGATGAAGAGTTAATAGAGCTGGATAATTTGCTCGACCTTAGTATTTTGTTACTAAAATTGATGATTTTTGAAAAAATATAGCACTTAATGTGGGTAAAATCAATCCTAAAGCAGTTGTAGAAATGCTGTGTATTAACTAACAATCAAAGCGATTAAAAATAAATTATGTCAACAATATTATTAGCAGATTACGCCGAATTTTTAGAAAAAATATCCCCTGAGGTGAAGGGTGTTTTGGATGCCACTTTTCAGGAGGCTGCTCGGGTTATCTCGCCGGCAGGGTTGAAGGATTATTTAGATGGGGCTCAATCGTTATGTGGTTTGGGCAGGGGTAATGATTTGGTGATTACGTATTTGCAAGTGATGCCGCAAATTGCTAAGGAGTGTGGCGAGGATATCATTCCTGACTGTGTGACGGCAGCTATGAAGGCTTCATCCTTGACGTCGGGCGAAGTAATTTCATTATTATTGTCCACATTGCCTGTTGTTTCTAGGCATTTGGGCGATGCGCAATTGGTGCGTGGTTATTTGACTATGATTCATCAATTGGCGTCAACGGCTGCCCGTGGGTTGCGTCCGATGTTGAGTAATATTGATGAGTTACTGTCTAAATTAACCTTGAGCGGTCTTCGACGTTGGTCGCAATTTGGGGCTAAGGCGTATCGTCGTGATTTTAAAAATTTAACGGCTTATTTTTCGCTAGATTCGGCTGATTCTCGCGCCATGCTTGAAAAAGAGCGTCGCGGGGTGTTGTTTGTAGGAGTGCAGCGCAAGCTTAATTTTTATTTGCGGGCTTTGTGGGGGCGCGATTTTTTTATTCGTCCAACGGGGGCAGATTATGCAGATTTTAGGCCGTATGTTGAGGATCGTATTATTTATGTGCCAGATGCGCTGGATGATGTTGAAGGTGTTGCTGGGTTAGAGGTGTATCGCGCTACAGTTGCACACATGGCAGCGCATATGATGTACACCAATCAATCAATGTCGGCGGAGCAACTGAGTCCGGCGCAAATGTTTTTTATTGGCCTGCTTGAGGATGCGCGCGTTGAATATAAGGCGGTTAATGATTTTCCAGGCTTGAAAAAGTTGTGGCGTTCTTTGATGCTATTGAAGCGTGAAGAACCGGCTGAGCACAAAACTATGGGGATTTTAGAAAACTTTGCCTTGCAGTTGTTAGATGCAGATGTAACAGGCAATGATGCACAATTGAATGCGTTTGCAGCCAAGTATCATGCGCAAATTGAGGCCAATCAGGATGACAATCACTTTGCTTGGCTG
Source organism: Gammaproteobacteria bacterium (assembly GCA_024280535.1). GTDB lineage: Bacteria > Pseudomonadota > Gammaproteobacteria > PS1 > Pseudothioglobaceae > Thioglobus_A. The sequence goes on from JAJRPY010000027.1 coordinate 1,576, forward strand.
ATGGGTGTTGAGCTTTATAATATTTTTGAAGGTCGAAAAGAGATTCCGAGCCTGAGAATTTTAGAGCGTTACCGTATTGATTATCGGGATGATAATCGCATTATTTGGCACTATGAAGATATTAATTGGGAGATGGGGATTGAGTATATGGCTGCCAGCCAGCGTCAGGTGCGCTATGAAGTTAGCCCGTTAATGATGGCGCATGAGGTAGATTGTGAGCTGGCTGGGGATGATGCGCAAGAGGTTTGGATTTGTAAAGATTTAATGCGTTTTTATGAGGACGATTTAACGGATACGGCGCATTCATTTAACGAAGCATGGGGCAAGGAGCCGATTTCTGAGCCTTTTTATTATCATGAGTGGGATTATCAAATTCAATTGCATAGACCAGATTGGGCAACGGTTTACGAGCGGCGTGCAACCAGAGGCAATGCTGAGGATATTGATGCCATTTTGTTGGCACACAAGCCCATTGCTCATAAAATCCGTCAGATTATTGATTTGTTGTCTCCTGCGGGCGTTCAGCGTATGCGGGGCTTGGAAGATGGCGATGAGGTTGATTTGAATGCAGCGATTGATGCCATGATTGCAATTCGCATGGGTGATCAGCCAAATCCGCGTATTACCATGCGCAATGTATTGAATACGCGCGATTTATCGGTGGTCGTGCTGCTCGATTTGTCCGAGTCCACTAATGAATTGGTGGGCGATTCTGACAAAACAATTTTACAATTAACCCGCGAGGCTGCTACACTGGTGGCAACGGCGATTGAGGGCATTGGCGATCCGTTTGCATTGCACGGCTTTGCCTCGGATGGTCGCCATGATGTGCAGTATTTTCGTTTTAAAGATTTTAATCAGCATTTTGATGAAGAGGCAAGGGCGCGTTTGGCAGGTATGAAGGGCGGTTTATCGACTCGAATGGGCGCAGCACTTCGCCATGCGGGTACGCATTTGCATAAGCAGCAAGAAAAGCGTAAATTGATTTTACTGGTCACCGACGGAGAACCGGCAGATATTGACGAAACAGATCCGCAGCACTTGCGTTTTGACACCAAAAAAGCGGTAGAAGAGTTGTATTCAACGGGCGTACTGACTTATTGCCTGACGCTAGATGCCAATGCGGATAGTTACGTTAAAAGAATTTTTGGTGAAAATAATTATACCGTGATTGAGAATGTTGAAAAACTGCCCGAGCAATTGCCGTTGTTATTTGCAAGTTTGACAGGCTAAAGATACCAGTATTTGCCATTTAACGCAGTATCGAAACGAGCGTGAAAATTTTACTATTACATTAACGATTGGCTAGACAAAGGTTTTTATTTTTTAGGAGTGAGTGATATGAGAAAGATGATTTTATTGTTGGTTGTTGGTTTTGGATTGAATGGCTTGTTGTTAGCAGCCAGTCCTGTACAAAATAAAATAGATTGTGACGCTGGTGGCAGTGCTGCCTGTTTTAATCTTGGGCATGCATATTACAAAGGCAAAAACATTAAGAAAGATTACACTCAATCAGTAAAGTATTTTCAAAAATCCTGTGAGTTGGGCAAGGGTTTTGGGTGCAGCCTCCTTGGGGGTATGTATGCAGAAGGAAAAGGTGTCAAACAAGACGATTTTCAAGCCGTAAAGTATTATCAAAAAGCCTGTGATTTGGGCAAGGATCGTGGTTGTGGTAACCTTGGGTTTATGTATGCAGAAGGCAAAGGTGTCAAACAAGACGATTTTCAAGCCGTAAAGTACTATCAAAAATCCTGTGATTTGTTCAATGGTCTTGGTTGTAATAACCTTGGGGTTATGTATGCAGAAGGCAAAGGCATCAAACAAGATGATTTTCAAGCCGTAAAGTATTATCAAAAAGCCTGTGAGTTGGGTGAGGGTCTTGGTTGTAGAAACCTTGGGATTATGTATACAGAAGGCATCAAACAAGATTACACTCAAGCCGTAAAGTATTATCAAAAATCCTGTGATTTGGGCAAGGGTTTTGGGTGCGGCCTCCTTGGGGTTATGTATGCAGAAGGCAA
>JAJRPY010000028.1 GCA_024280535.1 Gammaproteobacteria bacterium
CAAAATACCTGTCAATATGCCAGACCCATCACTAATCGTTGCTATCACCTTGCGCCCACGCAATGCTATAAAAGCCGATTCAACTGCCACCGCCGCCGCCACACCTAGCAATATTTGGATAATCACGCCCCAGCCAAAAAACACATAAGAAGCGCCCACCCCCAACATTAATGCGTAAATTACTTGTCGCATCATTTGGTTAAGATTTAAGTCTGAGCTATGCATTATCTTCCTTGGTTTTTTTAATTCGTGCCATTGCTTGAGCAATTTTATCCTGTTGTGCGTTGCCCTTACCTGTCTCTTTTGCCATTTTTTCTTTAAGTGCTTTTTTCTTAGCAGCCATCATCTCACTGCGCTCTTTTTGATGGCGCTGAAGTCGATATTCTCGAAATTCAAAACGCGCCCGCGCTTGATTGGTTTGCTGATTTTCCCACTCAAGCTGTTTGCCTAATGCCTTAGCAAAATTAAAATACTGCGTCAACGGAATGTTGCTTGGGCAAACATAATCGCAACAACCACACTCAATACAATCGTTTAAATGATACGCCTGTGCCTTGTCGATATTCTCACTTTTTGCATACCAAAAAAGCTGTTGTGGCAATAAATTAACCGGGCAAACCGTGGCACACATCGAGCATCGAATACACGCCTTAACAGAGGGCGCTGCCTCAATATTATTAACAAAAATACAATTACTGGTTTTGCCAATAGCATACTCGGCGTTGGGAATGTCAATACCCATCATCATACCCCCCACTCTAAAATGATGCGTATGATGATTAGGCTGAGACTTTTTCACAATCTCTGCAAAAGCAGTCCCCAGTCTTACCTCATAATTTTTTGGGTATTTAACTGCCGAACCTGTCACCGTAACAATTCTTGAAATCAGTGGTTTGTTGTCAATAACGGCATCGTAAATTGCCTTGACCGTGCCCACATTTTGGCACAAAATACCATAATCAGCAGCATACGCCCCCGAGGAAATCTCAACCCCTAATAACGCTTTAATTAATATTTTTTCTGCACCCGAGGTATATTTTGTCGGGACTTTTTTAATACTAATACTATCATTAAACTTATATAACAATAGCGCATTAAACGCTTCTGTTTTATCCTCTTCAATTGCCACAATGGCTTTTTTTGCCCCACATGCATACATTAACACCTCAACGCCACGCATCACCTCGCGCGGGTAAGTTTGCATCAACGAATCATCGCACATAATGCCCGGCTCACACTCCGTGGCATTGATAATCAGCGTATGCGCATTTTGCGTATTCTGTATCTTAGTATGCGTAGGAAACCCTGCACCCCCCATACCCACAATACCAGCCTCACAAATCCACTGCCGTATTTTTTCAGGGGTACAATTTAGAAAATCTTGATGCTGTTTTTCAATCTCAATCCACTCATCCTTTCCATCAGAATCAATCACAATACATCTCGCATCAAGACCAGAAGGATGCACAATCGGGCGTTTTTCTATTGCCGTAACCACACCCGATATAGACGCATGCACCTGAGTCAAAAGCACCCCCTTTGTTTGCGCGATAACTTGCCCCGTTAATACACGCTCACCCACATTAACACAAGGCTTTGCCTCGCCCCCCACACTTTGTTGCAAGCATAAAACAACCTGTTTTGGCAACGCCACCTGCTCAATCTGTATATTATTCAGCGGATACGGATTGGCAATATAAACACCGCCTTTAAAACTAGCCTCAAGCATGCGCAATACCTTTTAAATCTGGCACATAAGTGCTTAAAGTCGGCGCTAATTCACGCACATAAATACAGTCCACTGGACAAACTGGAATACACAAATCACAGCCCGTACACTCATTAGTAATCACCGTTGTCATTACCTTTGACGCGCCCACAAACGCATCCACCGGGCAGGCCTGAATACACAATGTACAACCAATACAAAGCGCCTCATCAACAAAAACAACGTGATTTGGTTTGGTTTCGCCATGCTCAGCATTTAACGGCAATGTTTCAACATTCAACAATTCTGCCAACGCATCTGCTCCCTCTTGCCCGCCAGGTGGACATTGATTAATTTGCGCCTCACCCTTGGCCAGTGCTTCTGCATATGGTCGGCAGCCTGGAAAATCACATTGCCCACATTGCGTCTGTGGCAAAATTGCATCAATTTGCTCCACTAACGGATCGCCCTCAACCTTAAATCGAATTGCCGCATAGCCCAAGATCAGCCCCAGCATCAACGTTAGCACAGAAAAAATAACAATCGATTCCATCTAATCCAACCCAATAAATCCCATAAACGCCATCGACATCAATCCAGCAGTAATCAATGCAATCGGCGCACCTTGAAAAACAACAGGCACATCAGCTGTATCAATACGCTCACGAATTGTTGAAAACAACACCAACACAAATGAAAACCCAACAGCTGCCCCAAACCCATAAACTGCCGACGCCAAAAACCCATTATTCTGATTAACATTTAACAACGCCACCCCCAATACCGCACAATTAGTCGTAATCAACGGCAAAAATACACCCAAAGATTGGTGCAACACTGGAGAGGTTTTATTTACCACCAGTTCAGTAAAACCAACCACGCCCGCAATAGTCACAATAAAGGCAATGGTTCTTAAATATTCCATCTCAAATGGCAGCAAAATATAAGTATTAATCAAATAACTTGAAATACTCGCCAAAGTAAGCACAAACGTCGTTGCAAAGCCCATCCCAATAGCCGTCTCAACTTTTTTGGACACCCCCATAAAAGGGCATAAGCCTAAAAATTTCACCAATACGAAATTATTAACCAAAATCGTACTCACTAAAATTAACACATATTCATTCATAACAACTCACATAAAGCTTGGCGAATATCATCCAACTCATCACTACTCACACTGCCAATTTTATTACCCACTCGGCTTTTAGATAACGAGCGAATTTCATAAATACAAGCATCTGAATCTTGCTTAAGCTGGTGCCTTTTGCTAATAAAATAACGATAAGGTTGATTATCGGTAATCACCAAACTGGAAAGTGGCACCACTACAACAGTTGAAAACAATGTCGAATCTTGATTATCGCTCAAAATAATTGCCGACCTTAATTTTCCAATTTTATCCTTTTTTGTCGGCTCAAAATTAACCAAACAAATGTCGCCTTTATTTAAAACTTTACTCAATACCATCTCCTACAGTAGCATCTCCTATCGCATCAAGCTGTTGAGCCTTGGCAGCGCGCCTAGCATTGTCAAGGCGCTTTTGTTTTTCCAACTTGGTCACAAATTTTAAAAAATCAGCCTTAAAAACACTGGGCACAAAATAGCCCACCTCTTGTTTTTTCCTGCCATTAATAATATTAATCACCTGATCAGTTTGAAAAAAATCAATAGACTTTCGCATATCTGCCATCGTTGCTTGAATCATTATATTCTCCATATTGTTGAATTGTTATGTCACATTATAATGCAATATTAAAATTACATAAGTATTTTTATCAACCCAAACGAACTAATCAATAATAGCACCCAGCCACTGCTTAAAATGTTGCTCATTAGCAATAATTCTATCATGTAGAGACCTTTGCATAAATCAACCCAAATTACACAAATCCAGTAAAATAACAACCATCTAAATAA
>JAJRPY010000029.1 GCA_024280535.1 Gammaproteobacteria bacterium
CTAACTGAAATTCAACAAGACGCCAAAGCGCGTATGAATAAGAGTGTCAACGCTCTTGAAAATAATTTTACCAAAATTCGTGCAGGCCGCGCCCACCCCTCGCTGCTTGAGCAGATTCAGGTGGAATACTATGGCTCCATGGTGCCATTATCTCAAGTAGGTAATATTGTTGCCGAAGATTCTCGCACGCTTAAAGTCTCAGTGTGGGAAAAAGATATGTCGGCGGCTATAGAAAAAGCCATCATGGTTTCAGATTTAGGGCTCAACCCTCAAACTATGGGGCAAGTAATCCGCATCCCATTACCACCATTGACCGAAGAGCGGCGACGTGATTTGGTCAAGGTGGTACGCGATGAGGCAGAAAATGCCAAAATTGCCATTCGCAACATTCGTCGTGATGCCAATTCTGATTTTAAAGACCTACTAAAAGATAAAGAAATCTCAGAAGACGAGGCAAGGAAAGCCGAAGATAACATCCAAAAACTAACCGATATGAGCATTAAAGAAATTGAATCCAAATTGGCTGACAAAGAACACTCTTTATTAGAAATATAAACCTTCTCTTTTTTCAAACAATAAAAAAGCCTGCAATTGCAGGCTTCTTTATTATGTTAAGGAATATTTTAATGAGTAATAATTATTGACCCTTGACGCAAGAGAAATAATCAGCCCAGCGAGATGGGGAAAATGATGTACCACCCTTTTCATGAACCGGCCCTGTGTTAAACAAAACGCCACCTGCTAATGCGTTTTTAAATCTAACAATGTTGTCATCTGATAAACTTAACGTCGCTTGACAAGCCTCATGTGCTGATTGAGTAACGGCAAAACCTGATGGTGTTTGACCGATTACCTTGTCTGTGTCACTTACCTTAGGCGTCTCTACTTTAGGGATATTACCTAATTTCATGGCGTCTAACGCTTGATCAGTAATTGCTATTTTTCCGGCTACTGGTACCACTACTGGCACTACTACTGAATCAAGTGCTTCAACTGGACCAAGATCTCTATCATCGCCACCCGCAATAGCGCTTGTTGTTAGTGCTATTGCTGCTACAAAAGTTAATGTGTTTTTCATTGTCTTCTTATTCTCCAAAATAATTTAAAATATTCTCCTTCACTCGGGTTATTATATCACTATTATTTTTATATGCTAAAAGATTTTAAAAAATACTGTCAATTAACACATTTATCTTCTATTTGCCCGCAATTAGTTGATTTATCAAGCAAAGCCCTTAGGGTCAATAATGGCAATATACCCAAATGGGCGTCTGCTATTAACGCTATTAGCCATCATCAACCTGGTTATGTGAGTTTTAAGCCACCTTATATTGCCATTGATACTGATATTATAATTGACGAACTCACACCATCACTCAAAAAACTGATACCTTGGCGCAAAGGGCCGTATCAAATTGGCAAATTGACTTTGGACAGTGAATGGTGCGGCGATATGAAATGGAATCGACTCAAAGACCATATTAAACCCCTGCAAGGCAAAACCGTACTTGATGTTGGATCTGGCAATGGCTATTTCACCTATTTAATGGCCTTACAAGGTGCCAACATTGCACTCGGTATTGAACCATTTTTATTGTTTAATTATCAATTCCAGGCCATTCGCAGCTTGATGAAGCATCCGCCGAATGCTTTTGTATTGCCCTTAAAACTCGAACAAATGCCCGCAGAATCCTCCTTTGACACCGTCTTTTCCATGGGCGTTTTATACCATCAAAAAGACCATATACAACACCTTCAGCAACTAAAAGCCATGCTGAAAACTGGCGGTGAATTAATTTTAGAAACCCTAATTATTGACCCAGTACACGGCGAGCAAATTATCCCCAAGGAGCGTTATGCCCGTATGCGTAACGTATGGTGCCTGCCTTCTACTAACACCCTACACACTTGGCTACAAAATGCTGGCTTTAAACATATCCGGCTAATTGACGTAACCAAAACCACCCCAGCAGAACAACGAGCCACTGATTGGATTGGCGATAACACTCAATCTATTAAAGATTTTCTGGATCCTAATGATAATAACCTAACCATTGAAGGTTTGCCCGCACCGAAACGGGCTATTTTTATTTGCCAACAATAAATTAAGAGACCTTTGTATAAATAGGGATAATTAGCAAAATTCAATTTTTAATCAATGGGTGATTTTCTTAAACCCAACCCTAGCAGGATCAGCGCTACACAGCAATCCTCTGGGAGGACTAAGGTAGGGTTTAAAAAATTGCCAAGTGACTGAAAAGTGGATTTTTGATGATTATTCATATTTATGCAAAGGTCTCATTAAAGTATAATTATCTCCTTTTGAATAAGGATTATCATGACTTTGCGCCCACTCTTAATGGTCACACTATTATTATCCACAAATATCTTTGCTGCTCCTAATATCGTGGTTAGCATCAAGCCCATTCATTCCGTTGTTAGCAACCTAACACAAGGAATAACCACACCAACCTTACTATTAACAAAAAATCAATCACCAGAACATGCTTATTTAAAGCCCTCCCAATTGTCCTTATTAACTCATGCAGACTTGGCTGTTTTTATTCATCCTACGTTTGAAAGTGGATTGAAAAAAGCAATGGACAACCTTAATGCTAACAAAAAATTTATTATTGGCAAACTAAAAAATCTACACCTTATTGAAAATGAAGTACGTGAAACGCCCGATGAACATCATCAACACGAAGCGCACCACGAGCATCAAGAAACTGTCAATTACCACCTTTGGCTAGACATCAACAATATGCAACTATTTGCAAAAAAATTGATTGAAAAATTAATTGAAATTGACCCTGAACACCAATCAAACTACACAAAAAATTTAAACCGTTTTAACCAAGATTTAAACAAACTCAAACAAGCCATTAATCAAAAAATATCGGCTTATAAAACCAAAGTGCTTGCCAGTTATGCCAATACTTTTGATTATTTTACCCACGCCCATCAATTAAAAAAATCAGTCAACATCACCCGCTACCATGGTGAAAAATTAAGCATATTCAGTATCCTTAAGGCCAAAAGAATAATGAAAAAAACACAAACAAGCTGCCTACTTGCCACCACAGAAGTACCTCAAAAACGCATCAATTTACTAACTGAAGACTCCAATATACAATCACAAAATATAGACATTATAGGCTTTAACATTCCCCGAGGCACTCAGCACTACGCCAAATTAATGCACAATATCGCCGATAAAGTTGCTCAATGTCTCAAGTAAGATTGGCGTTTAACAAAGCATCCGCTCAATACAACAAGCATGCTTTTTTACAACAAGAAATTGCCTCAAGACTAGACGAAAAACTTGAAGTCATTACCTCAGCATCCAATGTCATTTTAGACCTTGGTGCCGGCACTGGACTATTAAGCATCCCTCTAAAAAAACGCTTTCCAGATTCACAAATCATTTGCCTTGATTTTGCCCAACATTCATTAAAACACAACCCATCAACCCACAAAATTTGCGCCAACGCCAATCACCTACCTTTAGCAGACAATAGCGTTGACATAGCCATATCCAGCCTAATGATGCAGTGGTGCCCAGACCTCAATCAATTATTTTCAGAAGTCCACAGAGTGCTTAAAAACGACGGATTAATACTCTTTTCCACCTTCGGCCCAGACACACTCAAAGAACTCAAAAAAAGCTGGTCAGTAGTCGATAACAAACCCCACGTCAACCCCTTTACCGATATGCATGACATCGGAGATCAAATGCTTAATGCTGGCTTTCAATCACCAGTGATGGAAATGGAAAAACTCACCCTCACCTATCAAACGGTTACAGATTTATTAAAAGATCTTAAAGCCATTGGTGCACAATCAGTCGGAAATCGCTCAAAATCCTTAACAGGCAAAAACAAATTCCAGTTAATGATTACTATGTACGAGTCCTATCGACAAGCAGGCAAACTACCAGCAACCTACGAAGTGATTTATGGACATGCTTGGAAGCGAATAAGCCAAGTTGGCTCAATTCCAGTATTAAGCGTTTAGCAGTATTTAAAACAAAGACAACGCCAATTTAATCCAAAAATCTGGAAAGATACCGACCATTAAAATCAACACCGCATTAATAGAGAGAATTAGTTTTACATCCATGGTAGCAGTGGTTGTCATTGCTTTATCGCTACTCTCAAAATACATGGATTTAATGACTTGTAAATAATAATATGCACTGATTACGGCAAAGACAACCACAATCACAGCAATACTAATAAAGCCTGCAGAAACAACCTGTTGAAGAATAAACAGTTTGGCGTAAAAGCCAATAAAAGGAGGGACGCCAGCCATGGATAGCATAATAACCAGCATCATCAGAGCAAACCAAGGTGAATGCTTGCTAAGCCCTTTAAAATCAGAGATTTTATCTGCCTCGAAGCCTTGTTTGTTGAATAAAATAATCATACCGAATGCTGCCAAACTCATCAAAATATACACCAATACATAAAACACAGCCGCACCATAGCCGCTGATTACGCCCGTTACAAAGCCCAGTAAAATAAAACCAATATGGGAAATGGTTGAGTAAGCAAGCATACGTTTAATATTCGTTTGCATTAATGCCACCACCGAGCCTAAGGCAATAGACAACAACGCTAATACCATTAATAAATCTGACCAATAAGCATGCATTGCCCCCATGCCCTCAACCAAAATTCGAATTAACATAGCCACGGCTGCAATTTTTGGTGCCGTTGATAAAAACATAGTTACTGAAGTAGGTGCGCCTTGATAAACATCCGGCACCCACATATGAAACGGCACCGCACCGAGTTTGAAAGCGATACCAATCACCAAAAACACCAAACCAAAATTAAGAATTAGCATTTCCCTAGATGCCAGCGTTGCATTCGCTGAGAAGGTAGCAATATCACTAATATTGATACTGCCACTAATACCGTAAATCATACTCATACCATATAACAACAGACCGGATGCAATGGCGCCCAAGACAAAATATTTGAGTGCTGCCTCGACTGCCCCAGCACGCTCGCGCGCAATGGCAATTAATGCGTATAACGACAACGATAAAATTTCCAAACCCAAGTATAAAGTTAGCAGGCTGTAACCAGAAACCATCACCATCATGCCCAGCATTGCCAACAACACCAAAACAAAATACTCACCTCTGAATAATTTATGTTCGGTTAAATAGTGGCGCGTATAAACCAATGCTACCATGGTTGACCCAGCCATAAAGATTTTAAACACCGACGCCATATCATCCAAAATAAACGCATTGCCAAAGAGGATGCTTTTCGGCTCACCAATCAGATTAAAAGCCAATATTGCCGTAATTAAAAGGCTTAGTTGCGTTAGGTAATAAGTAACTTGCTTGAATGGCTTGGTTAGAAATAAATCTAACAAAAGCACAACCACAATCGCACTTAATAAGAAAATTTCAGGCAAGGCCAGCCATAAAGTGGCAGTATCAAATGTGTCAATATTATTCATAATGCTAAGACTCAAAGTTTAGAAGTTAGGGCTTGATTTAACAAATGCTCAATGGTCACGTGCATAACATCAATAATCGGCTGAGGATACAACCCCATTGCTACAATAACAATTGCCAGCAATGCTAATATGCTAAATTCTCTGGCATTAACATCTGACAAACTGCCCACCTCTGGATTGGTAACTGCCCCCCAAAAAACACGCTTAACCATCCACAATGTATAAGCAGCACCGATAACCAGTGTACTACCTGCCAACACTCCATACCAAATATTCGCCTGAACAACGCCCAAAATCACCATAAACTCACCCACAAAACCTGAGGTACCTGGCAAACCCACATTGGCCATGGCAAACAACACGGCAAAGCCTGTAAATTTAGGCATTGAATTAATCACACCCCCATAAGTTGAAATTTCCCTAGAATGCAATCGGTCATATAGCACGCCCACAACCAAAAACATGGCTGCCGAAATAAAACCATGTGACACCATTTGCACCATTGCCCCTTCAAGACCTAATAATGCGGCTTCTGTCATACCCGGCTTATAAGCCAAGAATAAAGCAAACACACCCAGTGTGACAAAACCCATGTGTGAAATTGAAGAATACGCAATGAGTTTTTTCATATCACGCTGAACCAGTGCCACAAAGCCGATATAAACAATGGCAATGAGCGATAAAATGATAATAATGTCTGAAAACTGAAGCGCAGCATCTGGTGTAATAGGCAATGAAAAACGAAAGAAACCATAGCCACCCATTTTCAACATAATGGCTGCCAATATTACCGAGCCACCAGTCGGCGCTTGCACGTGTGCATCGGGCAACCAAGTATGCACCGGAAACATAGGCACCTTAACCGCAAATGCCATAAAAAATGCCCAAAATATCCACGCTTGTTCTGTTGTAGTTAAATTTAAATCGTGCATGGCTAAAATCGAAAACGAGCCACCTTTGTTATACATATAAATCAACGAAACCAGCATAAAAACCGAGCCTAGGAACGTATATAAGAAAAACTTAATCGCCGCATACACACGATTATCACCCCCCCAAACACCAATAATCAACAACATTGGAATAAGCGATGCCTCCCAAAAAGCATAGAACAAAATCGCATCCAGTGAGGCAAATACACCAATAATCAAGCCTTCCATCATTAAAAAAGCAGCCATATAATGCGCCGGCCGCGTTTGTATCACTTCCCAACCGGCAATAATCACCAAAATAGTAGAAAAAGTGGTTAGGATGATTAATGGCATAGAAATACCATCAACGCCTAAATGATAAAAAATATTAAAATGCGCAATCCAGGTGGCTTTTTCTTCAAATTGCATCAACTGCGTGCTGGTGTCAAAGTCAGTGTATAAACTTAGCGACATAACAAACACCAAAACTGCCACCACAATACTGATCCAACGCGCCATATTCGCACGCTCATTGCCAATCAATATCACCGCAACACCTGCAAAAATTGGCAACCAAATAAGAAGGCTTAATATTGAATTATCCATGCTTAATGCTCAAGTAATGGGCGTTCGCCTGTAAACAGCACCCAAGTTAAAATAATCAACAAACTAACAATCATAAAAAATGCATAATGATACACATAGCCTGTTTGAATTGGCCGTACAACCGAGCCAACAAAGCCAACAAATCTGGCACTGCCATTAACAATCATTTTGTCAATTAAGCCAGAGTCCGACACCTTCCATAAAAAATTCCCTAAGTTTTTAACCCCTTTCACAAACACAATGTCATTAAACCGATCAAAGCCGTACAAAGATTCCAGTACATAATTTATCCGGTGAAACTTTTGCTGAATCCAGCTTGCCCATTGTGCTCGATATAAAGTCAACACCCAAGCACTAACAATACCGCCAATCATCATCCAAAATGGCCATGTTTGTAGCGCATGGGGAATCATACTACTTGCACTTTGAAATTCTTGTTGCAAACTGGCCATTGACGTATGATTTGTCGCAACACTAATGGCGCCCTCCAGCCAGCCATCAAATAACATGGGATTAATAGTAAAATAACCAATTATTAATGAAGGAATTGCCAATGCAATTAATGGCAAGGTGATACTAATAGGCGATTCTTTAAGGTGTGAAGCGGTATGCTCGTCCACTCTTGATTTGCCATGAAATACCAAGAAAAACATTCTAAGTGAATAAAAAGCCGTGATAAAAACACCCGCAACCACAGCAACATACACCCAATCAGCAAAGGGTAAACTTGAAAAGTGCACAGCCTCAATAATCATATCTTTTGAATAAAAGCCTGAAAATCCTGGAAAGCCAATTAGTGCCAGCGTTCCAATTAATGATGTCCAATAGGTAATAGGCATTTTTTTACGCAAACCACCCATTTTTCGAATATCCTGCTGATGATGTAGTGCCACAATTACCGAGCCTGCTGCCAAGAATAACAAAGCCTTAAAAAATGCATGCGTCATTAGATGAAAAATAGCAGCCGAATAAGCACTAACACCCAAGGCAACCGTCATATAGCCCAATTGAGAAAGTGTCGAATAAGCCACTACCTTTTTAATATCATTTTGTATAATGCCTAATAAACCCATAAACAAAGCGGTAATTGCCCCAACCACCATCACCACCATCAAAGCCGTTTCACTTAGCTCAAACATAGGCGACATACGCGATACCATAAAAATACCCGCAGTAACCATAGTGGCTGCATGAATTAAAGCAGAAATAGGCGTCGGACCTTCCATAGAACCCGGCAGCCAAACATGCAGCGGCACCTGCGCTGATTTACCCATAGCACCAATAAACAACAAGATACAAATCACTGTTATCACCGACACACCATCAAACATTGTCATGCCATTAGCCGCATTCAAATTGGCAAATACTTGCACATAATCCAGCGAATTAAAAGTCATTAACACTAACGCTATGCCCAATAAAAACCCAAAGTCACCGACACGATTAACCAAAAACGCCTTAAAGTTTGCCTCAACTGCACTTGCTTTATGATGCCAAAACCCAATCAACAAATACGACACCAAACCCACTGCCTCCCAGCCAAAGAATAATTGCATAAAATTATTCGACATAACCAACATAAACATCGAAAAAGTAAACAAGGAAATATAACTAAAAAATTTGGTATAACCTGGATCATCACGCATATAACCCATAGTGTAAATATGCACCATCAGCGATACAAATGAAACAACCACCAGCATCACCGCAGTTAAATTATCAATCAAAAATCCAACACTTATGTTTAAATTGCCTATTTGCATCCATGTATAAATATTGTCATTAAAAACATTACCCCCTTCAAGCACATGATAATTAAACACATACACCGACAAACAAGTGGACACCAACACTGCTGAAATAGTCACCACATTGGTGGCCATTTTGCCCAATAACGAGCCTAAAAATCCGGCAAAAATTGCACCCACCAAAGGTGCCAAAGCAATGATTAAATATATTTGTTCCATTAACTACCCCTTCAAACTATTAGTAACATCTACATTAATCGAGCCACGCACTCTAAACAATAAAGTCAAAATAGCCAGACCAATTGCCACTTCTGCCGCTGCCACTGTTAGAATAAAAAATACCACTATTTGCCCCGCTTCATTGCCTAAAAAATGCGAAAAGGCAATAAAATTAGTATTAACTGCCACCAAAATTAACTCAACACACATTAACAATGTAATGATATTAGTACGGTTGATAAAAATACCCGCCAACCCAATACAAAAAATAATACTGCTCAATATTAGATAATCACTCAAACTGACCATTATTTTTTCTCCTTTGGCGGCGAGGCAATCGAAACCAGTCGAACCCTATCTTTAGCACGCACATTGACTTGCTCTGAAATGTTTTGTTTCTTGTATGTTGCCTCTTTTTTATGCACCAAGGTAATGGCAGCAATAATGGCAATTAACAACACCACTGCCGCCAATTCAAATGGATACACGTAAGTCGTATATAACTGCATAGCCAACACGGTGATATTACTATAATCTGCCCCATGTTTTGCTGGCGATGGCATTACTTCTAGTCCAAATTGAGCACCTCCTAGCACCAACGTCATTTCAGCAATAATAATCAATGCCACAATCAATCCTAAGGGCAAATAGCCTGCAAACTTGGCACGCAACGTGGATTTATCAATATTCAGCATCTTAATCACGAATAAAAATAGCACCATAACAGCACCGACATAAACCAAAATTAGCGTAATTGCCAGAAATTCTGCCTCTAATAAAATCCAAATACCAGCCGCAGAAAAAAACCCCAATACCAAAAATAACACCGCTTTGGCAGCATTGCGCGCAAAAATCATAGCCAATGATGAAGCAATAAACCAAAATGATAAAATATAAAAAATTGTTTGTTCGGAGTTCATGGCATCTATCCTTATCGATATTTTGAATCTTCGGCGCGGGCTTTGCTAATCGCCTGCTCATTGTCATCGCCCACTGCTAATAAGCGCTCTTTGGTCATAATACTGCCGTCTCTTGATTCAAATGCATAATCAAAAATCTGCGTCTCGACAATGGCATCCACCGGACATGCCTCTTCACAAAACCCGCAAAAAATACATTTAAACAAATCAATGTCATATTGCGTTGTACGACGCGTCCCGTCTTCTCTCATAGCCGACTCGATGGTAATCGCATTGGCTGGACATACCGCTTCACATAGCTTACACGCAATACAGCGCTCTTCGCCATTTGGATAACGACGCAATGCGTGCAAGCCTCTAAACCTAGGTGAAATGGGCGTTTTCTCTTCAGGGTACTGAACGGTAATTTTAGTATTAACAAACTCTTTGGCAGTAATACGCATGCCCGAGCGTAATTCACTCAGTGTCAATATGTTGATTAATTTTTTGATGCCATTAAACATTTATTATTCCCTTATGAAAACCACGGCCCAATCTGCAATTGGGTCATTAACGCCACCACAAAAATCCAAACAATGGTCATTGGTAAAAACACTTTCCAACTTAAGCGCATAATTTGATCATACCTAAAACGCGGAAAAGTTGCCCGAACCCACAGATATAAAAACATAAAAAAAGTAGATTTGGCCAGCAACCAAATAATACC